>JAQVZQ010000322.1 GCA_028708095.1 Dysgonamonadaceae bacterium | reverse complement strand
ATCAAAAATTTAGCCTATCACCATTTTTAAAAAAAAAGAACTTGAATTTTATCAAAATATTGTTAGATTACACTATAATTTTGGCTCTGAATTTTAAAAAGAGTGGTTTTCTTGCGAACACTATATACTAAATTTTGTATCTTTGATTGTAGATTTAAAGATATGAAGGAAAAATTATTTAGCAAGCTTTAATTGATAATAAACACATTGAAACAGATGCCACATTTTCTTTAATTAGTTTATCATGAAGAAATATTTATTTATTATTTGGTTTTTATATTTTGCTGGCTTACTTTCTGCCCAAAATATTATTTCTGAAACAGATTCCGTTATAAGCCGACTTGAGAAGCAGTTGGTCACCTTTCCGCATGAAAAGTTGTACGTTCAGACCGATAAAGCAAATTATCTATCGGGAGAACGGATTTGGCTACGCAGCCACTTAGTTGACGCAACACTGCACATACCAACATTCTTCAGCCGTTATGTGTATGTTGAACTGTTCAATCCTTTTGATGAATTAATCAAGCGTATAAAAATTCGCCCTGACAGTATCGGTGTATATTCGGGGCACATCGATTTGGAAGAAGAGCTTGCCGAAGGAAGCTACACACTAAGGGCATACACTCGTTATATGCAAAACCGTGGCAATGAGGCTTTCTTTAAAAAAACAATCAACGTGTTAGATCCTTACTCTTTACAAATCGCATCTGTGCCAAATTTCGTTGTCAACGAAAATAAAGTTGATGCAAGTTTCCAATTTGTGAATCGTCAAAGTGGAGAAACAGTTATCCCCGAAATCGTAACCTTTCAACTACTGGGAGAAAAAGTAAAAACCATGAAGTCGCAAAACAACAGTGATTTCAGAGAGACATTCACACTACCCAAAAATAGAGATAACAGAAACCTGTTGATAAGCATCATTCATGATGGAAGAAAATATAACAAGTACTATCCCATACCTTATGCGGATGATGATTTTGAAGTTTCGTTACATCCAGAGGGCGGTTATCTTATCACTGATCGAACTTGTCAAGTAGGATTTAAAGCAATTAATCCTGCGGGACTCGGTGAAGATATTTCAGGAGTGCTCTTCAATTCAAAAGATGAAGAGATTGTAAAATTCAACTCACTAAAACTGGGCATGGGTGTTTTTAGCTTTACCCCCCAAGTCGATGAGAAATATTATGTTGTTTGTGAAACAAATAACGGTAACGTCAAACGAGTCGATCTGCCGTCATCCACAATTCTTGCAAAGACATTAAAAGTAACGCGGGATAACAACCATGTTTTAGTGTATATGCAAAAGGGAGATGCCGCCCCCCAAGATTCCCTCTCGTTATTGATTCACAATAAAGGTTTAGTGATGTACCATGAACCTTGGGTGCTACAAACGGGCAGTTATAATTTCCCCGAGAATGGCTTCCCATCAGGAATTTCAAGTATTTTATTGCTCGATAGCAATAATGACATTATCAGCGAACGATTGATTTTCAATATAAACAACGAAGACTTAGCCAGTTTGAAATCAAAACTATCCTCTCCCACATATAAACGACGACAACACATTGCTCTAACACTTCATTTGCCCGATACTGACAATTTGTCAATTAATGACAACATTGCAATTTCTGTTACTGATAAAAACACGGTCATTAAAGACACAACAAACAACTTAATATCAACTCTCTTACTTTCATCGGAGTTAAAGGGTTATATTGAATCGCCTGCGAGTTATTTTTCAGGAAACAGTGAGGGTAAAACGGCACTGGATGTGCTAATGATGACTCAAGGATGGAGAAGATACGATATCCCCAATATTTTAAAAGGAAAAATTGACACTCCCAAGATCCTGCCCGAAAAGTTCCAAGAGATAAGTGGAAAAGCGGAAGCGAGATTGTTAAGAAGCACGAAAGGAGGGGTGTTCAGCCTCTATGCTACATTAGATTCATTAATAGACATGGAAACCACAACTGCCGATAAAGAAGGACGTTTCTTGTTTAAAACAGAGTATCCCGAAGGAACTGAAATAACAGTACAGTCTTTAGGCAAAAGTGGCACCAGAAGCAATATGATTCATATCAATCCTGAGACATTCCCTGATCATACATTGGCAACATTGCCTGTCAGAATTCAATCCTTCACCAATGCCGATTCCGAATTCGATATGGACGCATACTTGAAACAAGCTGATGAAGCTTATTTGCAGAAATACGGAATCAGGACAATCATGCTAGATGAAGTAAAGGTTACTGCTCAAAGAGTACAACAATTTATAAAATCAGAATACTATTCCCCTATTTTTTCATCTCGACCGACAACGTCCGAAGAAATTGACAAACTCAACATTAGTAATATGACATCCCTGCTGCTTAACACCTCGGGAATCACTCTAAGAAACGGTACAGTAACCACAACACGATCCGAACTGCCTGCGTTAATTGTAATAGATGATGCTGTTTTTCCATCGATGGATATTCTTGGTATGAGTGTAGACGATATCGACAATTTGTTTGTTACACAAAACACTGCTATGTTTGGATACTATCCTGGCACAAGCGGAGCATTGGTGATTACAACTAAAGACGGTTCGACGCTAAAAAGCAAATCTCTGAATATCGACAGAGTAATACCCCTCGGTTATCAGCAATCTGCAGAATTTTATTCTCCTAAGTATGAAACAAAAGAACAAGTGGACTCTTCAGCACCCGATCTTCGCACAACAATCTACTGGAAACCAAACGTGCAATTCTCCAACACGGGAGAAGCTATAGTTGAATTTTATTCGGCAGATACGCCGACAATTTACCAAGTTACAGGGGAAGGGGTTACCAGTTCTGGCAAAATATATCAATATACAGAAGAGATAGTAATTGAGAGTAGTATTAAATAATATAATTTTATTTTTCTGTCACTATTTATTTTCTGAATTTAGGTAAATAGTGTCTATGAGAAAACTCCTAGTTTCTGAATCTTCTATAAAGAAAGACAAATACTAAATACGGGTAACCACTTTACATCAATTGTATAGTTACTTAATTGGTTATAGTATATAATCCCGATCCCAGTTCAATCTCAATATCCGATGCTGTCTCATTTACATTTCTAACTCCTTTCTGAGTTGGCACGACAATATTCATCTCCTTTGGGAGTTTCACAATAGCCGATGTATTAGCTGGGATAGTAATGTTCCATGAGAATGCACCACCTTGATTTTTCCATTCACTCTTAATTTCTCCATATACAGATTTGTATGAAGCATTAACATGCGATAGACCTTCAGGGAATTTTGGTTCCATCAACAATTGTTTGAAAGCCACGCTTTCGGGAGCATTTTTAATACCCGCCAAGTCTTCATAATACCAAACAATGAGGTCGCCCAGCAACATAACGTGGTTGGTTGAATTCATTGCTGGATCGGCTGTGTCACCATTCCATAACTCCCATATTGTTGTAGCACCTTTGCTTATCATATATCCCCAACTTGGGTATGTTTCGTTGGTAGCAATTTTGTAAGCCAAATCCAATCTGCCATAGTTGGTAAGTCCTCTCATCAATTGCTGTATTCCTAATACGCCTGTACTTACATGTCCATCAAAATCTACTTCTGTTTTTTCTACAATATTGTCAAACACTTTTTGCTCATATCCTTCAGGAACGAGTCCCAACTGTAGCGAAAGAATATTAGCTGTGACCGTGTTGTTGTCATAGCTTGCTGTTTCAGTATCGAAGTATTTGTCGTTATATGCCTCTTTTATTTTACTGGCAAGCTCTTCAAATCCAGCAACATCTTCTTTGTGATCCACAATTTCAGCAAATTCGCCCATCAAGTTTAATAGGCTATAATACATGGTAGTGCTCAAAACAGCTTTAGACGTTTTCCGACTTGGGTCTTGTGAGTGAATAAGTTCTTGACTTTCGGGCGGCATACACCAATCACCGTATGTGTCTTTAGCAAGTATATAATCTACCATCGATACTTCTTGAATGCGTTCTAAATATTTTTTCATAGATGCATAGAGTTTTTTGATGGGGCGTGTGTCACCA
>JAQVZQ010000045.1 GCA_028708095.1 Dysgonamonadaceae bacterium | reverse complement strand
CGCACTTAATTATAAACATAATCCCTATTTTATGAGAAAATCCGTAGTACCCGAATAAAAAATAAAAAAAACTCATAACCCAGAAGATGAGATAGATACATCCTTGTTAAAATCAAGTTGGGTTAATAGAATATTTTTGCTCAAATTGATAATTTCACTTGTTATACAAAAACGAAACATTTTGGACATACATGACGAACAGTGTGGTATACAATATAAGATATGGATTAGGGCTGGAAGCCCGATATAATTCAGCCCAGGCTGCAAGGTCTGGGTATCAGTTAGATACTGTATTGTGAGGCCTGCAAGGCTGGCATAAAAAAGATATATGATCACTCATTCCGTTTATAGCGATTGGGGTAGAATCGTTTTGTTTGATGACTGAGCCAATGTATGCATATAATTCATTTCTATCTTCTTTTCTTATTTGTTTGAAAGTAGTTTTTACGCAAAATATTATATGAATGTATAGTTTGAATAATGATTGTGCCATATTATTAAAATTCTAAAGTTGTAACAGTTTATAACCAAAGATACAATATATAATGAGGATGGAGTGTCCCACAAATTTATGCCAGACTTATAGGCCTCTGTGCACATAACTAATCAATACCCAAGGCTTCACCTTGGGCTGAATTATGCCAGCCTTACAGGCTTGAAATGCAAACAGCAAAAGTAATCACGGCGGTAAACAGCATAAAGACATTATAAAAAGGCTTAACTTAATGACATTGAAATACGAATTACGACTTATTGTTCGATAGTCTGAATGACCGCGTTTTTACAAGCTCATATACAGTTGAAACCTATTTTTTAAAATCACTGCTAATTAATTCCTAACCCTAATTCAGTTAAACCATCAATATTGAATCTTTTTCGTACTTTTGTTATCCATCAAATAAAGTGGATGTCAATAAAATATCAATCAATGAGAAAAGCAGCTATTGCAATCGCACTACTATTGTGTTCACTATTTATTTCGTTTGCTGAAAACCCAAAAAACATCTTCAACGTGAAAGAATATATATTAAGTAATGGTTTAACTGTATGGTTGAATGAAGACAGTTCTCAACCCAAAGTTATTGGAAGTGTCATTGTTAAAGCAGGTGCTAAAGATTCACCTAACACTGGTCTTGCTCATTACTTTGAGCATATAATGTTTAAGGGAACTAATAAGATTGGAACTGTCAACTATGCTGAAGAAAAAGTATGGTTAGACTCCATATCTAATAAGTACGATGAGTTAGCTAGCACATCTAATAATGAGAAACGCTTGGAGATTCAAAAAGAGATCAATGAGCTTTCTATAAAAGCTGCTGATTATGTTATTCCCAATGAGTTTAATAAGCTAATCTCACAATATGGGGGTACGGGTTTGAATGCAGGAACATCGTGGGACTATACAATGTATTTCAATACGTTTTCTCCACAATATATGGCACAATGGTGCGAGATTAATAGCGAACGACTTATTAATCCAGTATTTCGTATGTTTCAGAGTGAACTTGAAACAGTGTATGAAGAAAAGAATATGTATGCCGATATGTTGGGAAGTCAGGCTACAGAAAAGATAATTGAACAGTTATTCAAACCCCATCCTTATCAATATCCTATTATAGGAAGCACTGAGAATTTAAAGAATCCGCGTCTTTCGGAAATGGAGGAATTTTTCAACACCTACTATGTAGCTGGTAATATGGGTTTGGTGTTGAGTGGACATTTTGATGCTGATGAAGTATTGCCCATTCTTGAAGATACTTTCGGTAAGGTGAAAAAAGGAGAGGTTGAGAAAAAGGAGCTTGAAATGCCTGCACCAATTAATGGAAAAGTAAACTTAACAGCTAAAATTCCTATTCCTTTTGTTAGAGCCAATGTTTTGTTGTGGCGCGGTGTCCCTTCTAATCATACCGATGAGGTTGCACTTAATTTGGTGATGTCTTTGTTGAGCAATGAAAATAAAACGGGTTTATTGGACAAGCTGACAATAGATGGGAAGTTGATGATGAGTGCTGGCTTTTCGTTAAGTATGAATGACGCCGGTGCAATTGCGTTGTTGACAATTCCAAATATACCTTTTCAAACATATGGTTCAGCTCAAAAACTTCTTTTTAATGCTATAGAGAAGGTGAAAAATGGAGACATCTCTGACGAAATGTTTCAGAGTTTAAAGTTAGAACAGCAACGTAATTATTTGTTGGAATTAGAAAGTTTGGATAAGCGTAATCAGAAAATTATTGAG
The DNA here is from genome assembly GCA_028708095.1 of Dysgonamonadaceae bacterium. GTDB lineage: Bacteria > Bacteroidota > Bacteroidia > Bacteroidales > Dysgonomonadaceae > UBA2632. The sequence goes on along the minus strand of JAQVZQ010000045.1, from coordinate 14,747 downwards.
GTGTTTGCTAAAGGGTTATCTTGGAGTGAATATTTGGAACGAGCTAAAAAGAATGAAACAATTACTAAGAAGGATGTGATTGATGTTGCCAACAAATACTTGACGAATAACTATTTTGATGTTAAGAAGAAAACAGGTAAATATCCCAATGCTAAAATTGATAAACCACCTTTCAAACCTATTGAGACTACTAACAGAGATGCTGAGTCTGAATACAGCAAATGGTTAGAAACTATAGAAAGCTCAGAGTTCATACCTCGTTATCTCAATTTTGAGGATGAGGTGCACACATCAATGATTCATGGTAATGAGCTTGTTACGTTATATCATACACCCAATGAGATAAACAATCTCTTTAATTTGGTGATGAAATTTGAAGTGGGAACTCAAACACTTCCAAATCTTTCGCCATTGGTTTCTTATTTGAATTATGTTGGTACGGACAAATATACTGTAGATCAGTTCAATGAAAAGCTGCAGCAATTGGGTAGCACTTTAAATTTCAATGTTACTGCATCTCAATTCACGGTTACTGTTTCTGGATTTGATGATTTATTTGAAGAAACTTTTGAGTTGGTTGGTCATTTTTTGAATAATTTGAAGGCAGATAAATCAAAGCTGAAGAAACTAACAAAAGAAAGAAAAATTGAAGATAAAGCGATTCGCAAATCACCAGATGAATTGAGTAAGGCAATGGCTGAGAAGGTGAAGTTTGGGAATAGTTCTAAATATCTTACGCGTTTGTCTGCAAAAGAATTGAATAAGGTTTCAGCTGAACAGTTTATCTCTGATTTGCAAAAAGTCTTGTCCACAGAAAGTAGTTTTCATTATTCTGGCACATTGTCCGAAGATTTAGTATCAAACATTGTGGTGAAAAACTTCCCTATTCAAGAAGTGAAAGAGAAGTCAAACAATCCTATTTTTAGAGACGGGCTCATTTATCCTGCTTCTAAGGTGTTTTTCTATAACGACCCTAAAGCAACGCAAAGCATTGTTCAGGCATATATACTTGGTGCACCACAGAACAAAGTACATGATAAAAATCTATCTCAACTTTTCAATACTTATTTTGGGTCGGGAATGAGCTCACTGATGTTTCAGGAGATTCGAGAGTTTAGGTCTTTGGCTTATCGTGCCAGTTCTTCAATAGAAAACCCTCCTATTAAGTTTAAAGATAAATCAATGCTGTTCAATATGTTTTTATCTACACAAGCAGACAAAACAATTGATGCATTAGAAGCATTGCAGTCTTTACTTGAAGAAATGCCACTAAATGGAAAAAGATTAGAAGCAGCAAGAGAGAGTTTGATAAATCAGGCGCAAAGTGCTTATCCTAACTTCCGCGACAAGTCGCAACTCATAGCCAGTTATAAATTACAAGGTTACGATGAGGACCCGAATAAACTACTTGTTGAAGATGTTTCGAAGATGGATTTGAATGATTTAGAAGATTTTTACAAGCGTCACATTCAAGGGCAAACTGTTGTGTATATAATAGTTGGGAATAAGAAACAGATAGACATGGAGAAGCTTCAGCAGATGGGAGAGATAGAGGAGATGAGGGTCAAAGACTTTTTGAATTAGAATTATTCGTAATGAGAACCACTGTTTTCACCATAGTCAGTTCATTACAATTTCGCGATATATAAAATGAAAAAAAAGATGCACTCTTAATTGAATGCATCCTTTTTTATTAAAAACAGAAGTGTGTTTTCTATCACTAAAAATACCTATCTATCTCCGAGTTTTTATTAATTGGAGTAATCGTGAAGCTATACTTGATAGGTGTACTGTTTGGTTTGATTAAGTAATCTTCCATTGGCAATTGTCCCCAGCTATTGTTACCACCCACACCTTGCATGCGATAATCAATAAATAGGTCAACTTGTGGCGAAGGTTCGTAAGCATTGATATGCTTATTGACAGGTGCAGAGCCGACGGGTGAATTGTTGTTCAGCGACTCTCCGTTGGAGATGGTCTCTAACAAATAGTTAGAAGCATTGAACTCAAACGTATCATCTGCTACAAACAATAGACCTCTTCCCGATTTTTGAGTTAATGCCAACCAACTTACATCGGTGTGGTGAGCGTTCTCTTGTGGCAAAGCATATTTTGTAACCATGTCTATAATCGGCGATTGGTATCTGTCAACAAAAGTAGAACTCTTTCTGTCGCTGTAATTTCCCCATGGTCCACGTCCGTAATATTCTGCGTTTACTACAGAAGCAGGAAGCTGCATGCGCATTCCAATACGTGGAATAAGCTCTGTGTCAGACTCCGATGCATCAAAGGTGTTATCTACTCTGATTGTTCCATTGTTGTAAATGGTGTAGGTTACTTCCCACGTGCTTTTTGATTCCGGATAAAAATATTTGATAGTTATTGATGTGTGTTCTGGGTTAGAAACCAACTGACTTTCCCCCACAATACCTGCTGCGCTCAAATCTTGATAACTTGCATCTTTCCATGCTTTAAGCCTTTTTGGTAAGCCTGCACCATAATCATTGTCAAGAGGAGCACGCCAGAAGAATGGACGAAGTCCAAAACCTTCATTTACATATTCAATGTTTTTGTATTTATAGGAAGTCATAACGCCAGTCGATTTATCGAACAGAGCTTTAAAACCTTTGCCATTCACTTCAATTTGATTGTCAATTTTTTTCAATGTAGCAGGTTTCATCTTGTTAGATAGTTGAAGTTCAGGGTAGTTGTTTACCAAAAACTGCTCTGTTGCCACAATCCAACCTGCAGGAATGTATCTTTCTTCTTCTTTTTGTTTTACTTCAAACACAACACTTAGTTGAGCCGATGTTTTTGAAACATTCGAGAAGTTAGGAACTGTAACAGTTTTGGTTTCTTGTGGTGCTACGTTTGTTAGAATCTTACCTGAAGTCAATAGTTTGCCATTCGATTTGATGGTATAGGTAATATCATATTGACTAAGATCGATAAAGAAGTTCTCGTTGTATATATCTACTGTTCCGTTAGCAGCATCAAAATCCTTGAACCATACGTTCTGATATACCTTGCGCATCTCTTCGGTGTGAGGCTTCACTGTTCTATCGGGAAATATCACCCCATTGATACAGAAGTTTCCATCCGAAGGTGTGCCCTTCTCGCCGTAGTCGCCTCCCCATGCCCAATATTCTTTTCCGTTTTCATCTTTTTCGAGAAGCCCTTGATCCACCCAATCCCAAATGCAACCACCTTGCAACAATGGATACTCACGGATAAGGTCCCAATACTCTGTAAGGTTGCCGATACTATTTCCCATAGCATGTGCATATTCGCACAGTATGAGAGGTCGATCTGAATTTGGGTTTTTTGCATATTCTTCAATTGTGTAGGGTAGGGCATACATTGGGCAGAAAATATCGGTGTTAAACTCCAACACTGCACGCTCATACTGCACAGGGCGCGATGGGTCTCTCTCTTTTATCCACAGATAGGTTTCGTAAAAATTGTACCCGTTACCAGCCTCGTTTCCTAGTGACCAAGTAACAACAGACGGGTGATTCTTGTCTCTCTCAACCATTCCAATGGTACGGTTCATGTGATCTTCTAAGAAAAGAGGATTGTTGCCCAAAGTGCCACCTTTGGCTAAATTGTAGCGCATTCCGTGGCTTTCGATGTTTGCTTCGTCAATTACATAGATACCATACTCGTCGGCTAGTTTGTAAAACAATTCTGATTGAGGGTAATGCGATGTACGTGCCGTATTCACGTTGTATTTGCGGAAAAGCTCGAAGTCTTTACGCATCAACTCTTCTGTTACGTAGTGCCCTGTGTGTTCGCTGTGTTCGTGTACGTTCACACCTTTTACCAATACGGGCTGTCCGTTTATTTTAAATTGTTTGTCTTTTATTTCAGCAGTTCTAAACCCCACTTTGATGCTGGTGGCTTCAGCTGTTGCGCCATCGCTATTTTTTAGTTCGAGTAGCAATGTATATAAATTGGGTTCTTCTGCCGACCACTTCGCTACATTGGCAATTTGCTTGCTAAATGTGACGTTGCTTTTATCAGATGCCACACCTTTTTTTGTCTCTTCGGCTACCACATTGTTGTTTGCATCTATCAATTGATACGATAGAGAGAAATCTCCTGAAGCATTATTAGCATTTGCTACATCCACATCTAGGTTGAACTCTCCATGCTGATAGGATTTGTCTAGAGGAGTTTGTGCAAAAAAATCTTCAATGTGCAATTTTGGGCGTGCATAGAGATATACATCACGTTCAAAACCACTTATGCGCCAAAAGTCTTGACACTCTAGGTAGTTAGCATCAGAAAAACGGTGGATTTGTACTGATAAAACATTCTTGCCGATAACAGCAAAGTCGGTAATGTTGAATCGTGCAGGTAGCTTGCCATCTTTAGTCATTCCTAAAAATTCGCCGTTGAGGTAGAAATATGCTGCACCCTTTGTGGCATCAGAGCTTAGTATAATTTCTTGTCCGTCCCATGATTCAGGAATCTCAAACTCTTTGCGGTAAGTGCCTGTTGGGTTGAACTCTTCTGGAACAAGTGGAGGAGCAGGTTTGTCCCAAAAGGGTGGGTGTCCAGGAGAGGTAAACTCATAACTTGTGTTCACGTAAATAGGGGTGCCAAAACCTTGCACTTCCCAGTTGCCAGGAACTTGAATATCATTCCACGATTGTGTGTCAAACTGCTTGTTGTAGAAGTCTTTCATGGGACGTTCACTAAATTTTTCGGCGTAGTGAAATTTCCAAGTACCATTCAGCAGCAAAACATTGCTGCCTTTTGATGCGTAAGATGCTTCTTTTGCATCACTTGCGTTTGTAAACGAGAAGAAACTACTTCTAGGAGGTAGCTTGTTGATGTTTACCAATTTTGGGTTTGTGATTTCTGCATAGCGATTCTCTTGTTTTTGTGCGTAGAGCGAGAAGCTAATCAGAACCATCAAAGTAACTAGGATTTTCGTCTTCATTTTCATCGTTTCAACTTTTGAAGGATTAAGTTATTATGATTTAGTCTTATGAGTTAAGTGTATTACTTACAAAGATAAAGTAATTTTAGAATAAAGAACAAGGAAGTCTTACAGAAATGATGAAATAGTTGTGTGAGAATTGAATATTAGTCGTTTGCCTTTTAATAGGCTTGAAACTATCATAATAAGGTAGGTTGATTAGTTGTTTCATTGGATGTTACTAAGTCCACCACGTTTTTCAAACGAACATCAAAAGGAATAACTTTTGCTCGCGCGCTTTTGTAAAGCGTGTGTCGCGAAGCGAAATCCTTCTTTGCCTACGGCAGATACGAGTTACAAACTCGCACCAGCGGTGAGATTCGTTTAAGTTATATAGTAGGTCCAAACACAAATGCAAAACAAGGTTTTTTGGAATACATTTATCTGAAAAGTTTATGTGCAAACATATCTCATAGCTGTTTGTTATAATGAGTGAGAAACACTATAAAAAACTACAGACATGAAAACTGAAGATAAACCTTCTAACAAGAAGAGTGAAAAAAGTAAAGAAGATCATGTAAATCAGAATGTATATGACTTCAATCCATCGCAGTTTACTACTGAGGAGGAGTTGGAAATAATAAAGAAGAAAAAAGAGAAAGCGAAGAGAAAAGATGACGAAAGCTAAAAGCTCTTGCTAGCGCAAGTCTCCGACTTGTGCTTACTATCGTCAGAGGCACAAGTCTGGGACTTGCGCCAGCCAAGGCTAAATTGAATTAGTCATAACTTCTTATTACGGCACTCCATTATAAGGTAAGCTGGTGTTTGGCTTTGCATCATCTATTGAGATAATACTATCAACAATAAACTGTGTGAAACCACGCCACGGGATGGCAGCAAAGTACTCTTTGTAATGTAGCTGAACGTTTTTACCACTGGCTAGCATTAATTCTTCTGCAATCTTCTTGTCAGCAACCGAAAATTCAAATTGATTGGATTGAAATCCTTCAGGTTTGTCAGCCCTAAATCCGCTTTGAATCAACTTCCCCTCATATGTTTTAAAAACCACTCCTTTCTTAACTAAATAGTTTAATTCTCCAGATTTTACGCCAGTGCCAAAAACGAAGTAATACCTCACGAAGACAAATACTCCGAGTGCAAGAATTAAGAACAGAACAATGTATCTTTTCACTTTGGTTTTTCTTTTTGGTGACTTATACTTTTTCATGATGAAATATGTTTTGATAATGCGGTGAAGAAAATTGGAATATCTTTCTGTATAAACATGCAGAACATGAAAGTGTTTTCGTGTATGTGCATTATTGTAAACAGAGTTAGCAATTGCTCTCTCGCTCTTGCTAGTGCAAGTCTCCAACTTGTGCTTACTATCGTCAGAGGTGGAAGTCTGGGACTTGCGCCAGCGAACTATTGCTGTTTGTTACAAGTTTAACTGCACGATTATCTACTCGTTCTTCAAAAAACTAAACTTCATTATCATATTCTCCCAAAAAATATGTAGTTTTGTCTATTGAGAGCTTATTGGCAACTGTATTCTTCTACCCGAAAAGTGCTGACAATAATTCAATCACACAAATTTTGAAATTTATATTTCATCAATCTATAATTATTTTAAATAGCAAATCATGAATAAATTCTTTTTGGTAGCTAGTGTGCTACTTGTGTCGCTTTTTATGCAAGCGCAAAACGATACAGAAGGTTATATCTTTACGGTTGTAAAAGAAAGCCCTATTACCAGTATTAAAAATCAAGCCAACTCGGGTACTTGTTGGAGCTTTGCGGGTGTTAGTTTTCTGGAGTCAGAACTGATGAGGATGGGCAAGGGGACACACGACTTGTCTGAAATGTACATTGTACGTCGTAACTACGAAGACCAAGCAAAGAAATATGCTCGTTTACATGGAAGCCTTAACTTTTCTGCGGGTGGTTCGTTTGCCGATGTTGTTGAAACAATTGATGACTATGGCGTTATCCCAGAAAATGAATATCAAGGACTCATGTATGGAGAAGAGAACCATAAACACGGCGAAATAGACCATCTGTTGAAAGGGTATATGGATGCGGTTATAGAGAACAAAAATAAAACTTTGTCACCTGTATGGTTCAAAGGTTATACGGGTATCTTAGATGCTTATTTTGGGGAAGTACCTGCAAACTTTACACAAGAGGGCAAATCGTACACACCTCAAAGTTATGCTGCTGAATTGGGTTTGAAATCTGACAACTATATCTCATTGAGTTCTTTTACTCACCACGATTTCTACACAACATTCCCCATAGAAGTGCCTGATAACTGGCGCTGGGCTCACTCATACAACTTGCCATTGGACGACTTTATTGAAGCAATGGATCATGCTCTTATGAACGGATACACAATTGCATGGGCAACTGATGTGAGCGAAGTTGGTTTCTCACGTAGTGGTATAGCAACAGTTCCCGATTTGGATTCATCTGAAAATGCAGGAAGCGACCAAGCTCATTGGTTAGGCTTGAGTGCTAACGAAAGATCGAATGAGGTTCGCAGTAAGATTGGAAAAGAAATTCTAAAGGAGAAAACAATCACGCAAGAAGCGCGTCAACTAGGTTACGATAACTATCAAACTACTGACGATCATGGTATGCATATTTATGGTATTGCCAAAGACCAACAGGGCAATAAGTATTATATGGTGAAAAACTCATGGGGCGAAACTGGTCCATACAAAGGTTTGTGGTATGCTTCAGAAGCTTTTGTAAGGTATAAAACCATGAATATTGTGATTAACAAAAATGCATTGCCAAAGACAATTGCTGCTAAACTAAACGTGAAATAGAAACAAGAACTTTTATGCTCATCCCCGAACTATACACTATATACAAACAACATCCAGTTATAACTACCGATTCAAGAGTATGTCCAGATGGAGCAATCTTTTTTGCTCTCAAAGGACCCACTTTCAATGGTAACAATTTTGCAGAAGAGGCAGTGAAAAAAGGATGCTCTTATGCTGTTGTGGACGAATGGAATGAACATAAAGCAAGACCTGAGTACATCATCTTGGTAGATGATGTACTCACAGTTTTGCAAAAGCTTGCCAATCATCATCGCAAACAATTGAAAACTCCTCTAATTGCTATAACTGGAACAAACGGAAAGACTACGACTAAGGAATTGGTAGCTGCTGTGTTGTCCAAAGAATTTAAGGTGCTATATACACAAGGCAATTTCAACAACCATATTGGAGTGCCCCTCACTTTGTTGTCCATGACAAAAGAGCACGAAATAGCTGTAATTGAAATGGGTGCAAGTCACAGGGGTGATATAAAAGAGTTGTGCGAAATTGCAGCACCCAACTTCGGACTAATCACCAACATAGGGGTGGCTCACATAGAGGGGTTTGGTTCTGTTGAGAATATTGTGAAAACAAAGACAGAACTCTTCGATTATTTGGAACAAAACAATGGTAAAGCATTTGTGAACCGTTCATTGAAAGATGCATTAAGCCTTCCTCATAAAATGGATATGAACGAATATGGAGTAGATAATCCGTCTTTGTTTGTCTCTGGGTCAATTGTTTCAAATTATCCTTACTTAGAGTTCGATTGGCAGTTTTTTGAACACAGACATCATGTCAAAACTCATTTGGTGGGAGACTATAATATGGACAATGCTTTGGCAGCAATTACCATTGGGGTCTTCTTTGGAATCAACGCTGAGTTTATCAACGATGCATTAGAAGCATACACTCCCAAGAACAGTCGTTCTCAGTTTGAGAAAACTGAGAAGAATACACTCATCATTGATGCATACAATGCCAATCCTACAAGCATGAAAGCTGCGGTGAATAACTTTGTTGAATATCCACTTTCACCAAAAGCATTAATTATTGGAGAGATGAAAGAACTTGGTGGAGTAACCGAAACAGAACATCAACAACTGCTTGATTTGATAAAAGCACATTCATTTAATCATGTGTTTTTAGTTGGTAAATCTTTTGAAAATTTAGATACTGATTTCCCCATTTATGAAAATGTGGGAGATCTAATACAAAAACTGATTTCTGATCCGTTATCAGATTTTTGCATCCTTATCAAAGGTTCTAATGGAGTTCAGTTAGATAAGGTAGTGACTTATCTATAATTCATTATTATTAAATGTAACATCTATCACGGCAATTTCAGATTTTGTTCCAATGCGATATTGCGGACCAGAAAGTCCAATTCCTGAACTCACATAAATGTGCGTATCTTCTTTCTTTTTATAACCATACGATACTTCAAAAACTAATCTTGTTAGTATGTTGAATGGAAAAATTTGTCCATCATGGGTATGTCCATACAGGGCAATATCTGCACCGTTTTCCATCTCTTCATCTAAATTGTTTGGAGTGTGATTGAGAACAATGATAGGTAAAGTGACATTTAAGCTCTGTTCATCCATAATTGTTTTAAGTGCCTTTCGTTGCGGGATTACCCAATCTTCCCGACCTATAACATAAAAAGAGCTATCAATAAGAACAGCGGAATCTCTTATCATTTTAATGTTAGCTTGATCGTTTATCCAATTTATTTTATAATCTGCTTCATAACGATATTCATGATTTCCTGTGCACGAATAGACTCCCAAAGCGGGATTTAATCTTAAGAAATCTTCTTTCATGTTTTGTTTGATAATAGGAGATAGCTCTGCATCAATGATATCACCAACAAACAAAACTATATCAGGATTTTGTTCTATAATAAGATCTGTATATCGTTTAGCATATTTCTTATTGATAAGGTATCCCAAATGGAGGTCGCTGACTGCCACAATGCGCAATGAAGACATCTCTCCCGCTTTTTTGTCGATGTTCAATTCGAGATGGGTTACGGTAGGATTTCTAAATCGATAACTCCCCATATACATGATGGTGACGATTGAAAGAGTAGTAGCCATAAAGAAAAACGCACCTGTAGTTTTTGGATTTTCTGATATGTGTTTACCTAAGAAAGGTTTTCGGTTATTAATGTAAAGTAGTAAATCTATATTAATCCACAGGAGAGTCATATAGAATATGAAGACCATCCACGATGATCCCATTAACCACAAAAATCTTGTGATACCATCTGCGAGAATTGGGTGAAAATACAATCCGGTAAGATATAGTGCGAATTCTAAAATAAAAAAAGATGCAAAAATGGTTTGCCACACTTTCTTCTTCTCAAGTAGTCTTATACCTTTTAAAAAAATATAGACGTTCAAAGAAAGATGCACAAATAAGGCATAAAAATATACGGTCATGATTGGATATTATTTTTGTTTGTGAATTATATCAAATACAACATATTCAGATTGAGTGCCAATTCTGAATTTCCCACCCCATATTCCCAGACCAGAGGAAACATAAATCGAAGTTAATCCCTTTTTAATCATCCCGTGTGAATTTTCAAATATAGATTCTACAATTAATGAAAAAGGAAAGATTTGACCATTGTGTGTGTGACCCGAAAATTGGAGGTCAATATTTTGTGCTTCAGCTTCCTTTAGGTTTGTTGGTTGATGGTCAAGCAGTAGTTTAAATTGACTATCATCTACACCTTTAACAATGGTGCTTAGTGATACCCTATTTGGATTTGAAACATCCTCCCGCCCAATTAGTGTTAGGTTGTCAACAACCCTGAAAGTTGTGTCTTTTAGAACTCGGATGTTGGACCGTTCATGAAAATTGATGCTTTCACGTTTACCCGATATGTATTCATGATTGCCAAGGCAGGCATATACGCCCATTGGAGCTTTAAGGTTACGGAGTATTTTATCTAACTCCATTTTAATTAGAATTTCTGTATTGTTGTCTATCAAATCACCTCCGATAATGACAATATCGGGTTTCTCTTTATTAATTAAATCCACCCATTTGCTAAGCTCTTTTGCACCTATTGTGTATCCAAGATGAAGGTCGCTAATCCCCACAACTCTTATTTGCTTTTGTTCAAGTGATAGTTTAGATGTTTCGATTTTGAAATGGACCCTTCTTTTCTTGTGGTAATTGATATTACCAATAAAAAGTAGAAGTACAACAGTAACTATTATACTAAAAAAAGAGATGTAATTGTGATGCGTTAGAGTATGCACCAAATCTTTGTTCATAAATTGGAAAATGTTGTTCGATATCTTCAATAAATCTATAGTGATGAAGATGAGTAGAAAATAAGCAAAAGCAATAATCCAAGCTGTACCTGTGCGGTAGAGTAAAGCACCTACTGTAAAAGAGAGACTCTTATATAAAGGAAAAAAAATAAACAAAGACCCCACAAAAATTGCGATGAGTGTGATAAAAGCAACTCGAACCAAAAGGTTGGGCGGTATTAATTGGTATAGCCTTAAAGCCACATAATAGTTTGCGGTTAAGAAAAGCAGTAATGCAGTAATAAAAAAAGCAACCTTCATCGATTATATTTTAAGAATTTATTGTAAAGTTAAAAAGAAACTAACCCAAAGAGGAACAGAAAAATCAATAATCATTCCATGAAATAGTGCAATGATAATAAAATCTGAACCTGAATATTTGCTGATAATGGGTAGGGTTGTGTCCATAGTTGTTGCACCTCCTCCACATATAGGAGCTAAATTACCAAAATACTTTACCATCCAAGGTGCAAGTAATAGAACAAAAAACTCGCGCATAATGTTTGCCAATAGAGCAATCGTTCCCAATTCAGCTCCCCTATACTCTGTTATAAGAATGCTCGAAAGTGAATAATAGGCAAATCCAGCACCTACACTTAAACAAACGGTAATTGAGCGATCATTCAATAAAAAACTTATAGCAATAGCACCAACAAAAGTCCCTACTGTGGTTGCAATGGGTACAAGCATAATTTTGAATCCCGTAGATTTAGCAACCTTCAGTATATTCTTGTTTGCTCCTATTTGAATGCCTACAAAAAAGAGTAAAAGGTACAGTATCCATTTCGAAATATCATTCTCAATAAAATACTGAGGAACGAAGCCCGGAATTGCCAGAGAGACACCCAATGCGAAAACTAAAAGATATATAAGTGATTGTTTCATTGGCTTGTTTTTTTTTGTTTAAAGAATCGATTGTAAACAAACCATGCACATAAAACACTCCCAGTGCTGGTGCCAACAGCTATAGCAAAGGCATCCAACCCAATGTTCGCAAAGTTTTCTATTATTTGTTTGTTTACACCAACTGCAACACCTAAAAAGAACAATAAGAAAACAATAATAAGGCTAATAATTGAACCAACGTGTTTAATAAACGTTCTTTTGCGGATGAGATAACCCACAAGAACACCAGAGAATATTGATAGGAAAATAGATGACATTTGTTACTATAGAAATATGATATATATGATAAGGAAAAATAGAATAGCGACAAAAATAGTGAATTAATTCATATCTATCACAAGTCTATTTTATAGAATGCTTGTTTGAGATTTAATATCTGCAAACTTCGATTAAATATATATAAAAAAATATCTCAAGTTCTTTGCAACTCTTCATTGTGATTATCTTTAACACTTTAAAAAAAGACTTTAAGAATCAATGAGAAAATATTTATTATTGCTGCTTGTTTTAATGTCATTCACACAACTATATTCGCAAAATATTGTGGTGAAAGGACAATTGCTGGGAGAAGAGGTTAATGAGTTCCTTCCTTATGCTACAATATCAGTTTCAAAAGATAGGACACAAAAAAATGTATTATCTCGCTTTGCTACTGATGATAAAGGGTTCTTTTCATCGAAATTGAAACCGGGTAGTTACTTTCTTGCATTTCAGTATGTGGGTAAAAGCACTCTTGTAAAAGAAGTAAATGTATTGGCGCAAGACAAAGAAATCGATTTAGGTAAAATTGTAGTTGTAGATTCTTCTACAGAGTTGGACGAGGTGAGTGTAGTAGCTCAAACGCCACTGGTTAAAGTAGAGATAGACAAGCTGACATATAACTTAAAAGACGATCCCGAATCTGCAACATCTAATGTGTTAGATATGCTTAGAAAAGTACCTTTGGTTACAGTTGATCCTGATGACAACGTGCAGCTTAAGGGAGGGTCAAACTTTAAGATATACTTAAATGGGAAACCATCGAATATGTTGGCAAGCAACCCATCACAAGTACTCAAAAGCATGCCTGCAAATAGTGTGAAGGATGTAGAGATTATAACTGATCCAGGAGCCAAGTATGATGCTGAAGGAGTTGGCGGCATTATTAATATCATTACAGACAAAAGAGTTGATGATGGTTATGTTGGTTCTGTTGGTGCAGGCGCTGATTCTCGTGGAGGTTACAATGGCAATGGATATGTTACACTCAAATATGGTAAGTTTGGTTTTACTGGTAATGCTAATTACTATAAATTTAAATCACCTGAAAGTGAGTCTAACTTCTTAAGACGAGATTTTTCGGTTGAACCTGAAACAATATTAAAGCAGAATGGATTATCAGGTTTTAACGGAGGAGGGAGTTATTTAAGTGGCTTATTTAGTTACGAGATGGATTCACTCAATTTGTTTAGTATTTCACTCAACGGATACCAAGGAGAAGGTACCAATAATACCAACACAAATGTGAACTCAATCGGTAGGTTTCAATATGATTATGATAGAGTTTCTGAGAACACCAATGAGTATGGTTCAATTGATATGTCTGCCGATTATCAACGGTCATTTAAGAAAAAAGGTGAGCAGCTAACGGTGTCTTATCGATTTGGTAGTAGTCCAAACAATAGCGATGGTGTAACAGAAACTGAAAATATAACAGGTGTTCCTATTCTTCGACCACAAGATTATATGATGAGAAACCATAATGAAGCTGATGGAAAAGAACACACTGGGCAAATAGATTATGTGAATCCATTAACCAGTAGTCATTCTATTGAGGCGGGATTGAAATATATTTATAGAGACAACTCCAGTATTGGCAATAATATGTATTTAGATACTAATACAGATGAGTGGAAGTTAGATGTGGATAGAAAAAATGATTTACAACACGATCAATACATAGCATCGGGTTATGCCAGTTATGGATTCAAAAAAGATAAATTCGGACTTAAAGCTGGTCTGAGAGGAGAGCAAACCAATCAAAACATAAACTTTATCAGTTTGAATGAACCTATTGTTAAAACCAACTTTTTTGATTTAGTACCTTCTTTAGCTTTATCCTACCAGATGAATATGACGCAAACTTTACGATTGGGTTATAATATGCGTATTTACAGACCAGGTATTCGGCACTTGAATCCTTATGTTAATAACATAGATCCATTGAATATTAGTTATGGCAACCCTGACTTGGATGCAGAAAAGAATCACAACTTCTCGTTGAATTACGGTTCTTTTACTCAGAAGTTAAACCTTAATGCCAGCTTTAATTATTCTTTAACCAATAACTCTATTCAATCTTATCAGTTTGTAGACGAAGGTATAAACAATAGCACTTATGGGAATATTGGAAAAAGTCAAAACCTTGGTTTAAATACATATGTTAGATGGGCGCCTATTAAAGAGTTAAGTATCTTTGTTAATGCAAATGGAAATTATATAGATATCCATAGCAACGAAAATGAAACGTTGCAAAACAATGGTTTTACTTTTCGAGCATTTTCTGGCATCACCTATTCATTTCCTCATGATCTCCGATTCTCTGTTAATGGTGGATACTTTGGACGTCGTATAATGCTCCAAACCGAAATGGATCCATTTTACTTCATGTCATTTGGTGTCACCAAGAGTTTCCTTAACAAGAAGCTTGATGTAGCCATCAGAGGAAGTAATCCATTTCAAAAGTACATGGATCATCAATCATACACTACA
>JAQVZQ010000321.1 GCA_028708095.1 Dysgonamonadaceae bacterium | reverse complement strand
CGGATGAAAATAATAGCGAAACACCAAGCACCCAGAAGCAATTTGATTTAGCTCGACTTGTTGAGAAAGAAATGCGAGAGATGGGACTGGAGGATGTTTCTTTGGATGATAAGTGTTATCTTATGGGAACGCTTCCATCGAATTGTGATAAAGAACTACCAACAATTGGTTTTATTTCTCATTTTGACACAAGTCCTGACATGAGTGGAAAGGATGTCAATCCTCGAATTATAGAGAGTTATGATGGGAACGACATTGTCTTAAACCAAACACAGGATATTGTTATGTCTCCCAAAGATTTTCCTGAACTGCTTAATTATAAAGGTGCAGACCTTATTGTGACCGATGGTACTACTTTACTGGGTGCTGACGACAAATCTGGCATTGCTGCTATAATGAATGCAATGCAATACCTGATTGATCATCCCGAAATAAAACACGGTAAAATACGAATTGGTTTCACTCCTGATGAAGAAATAGGGCGTGGTGCCGATCATTTTGATGTTGAAAAATTTGGTGCGGAGTGGGCATATACCATAGATGGTAGTGTGATGGGAGAGTTAGAGTATGAAAACTTTAATGCTGCATCTGCCAAAATATCTATTCAAGGACGTAATGTTCATCCTGGATATGCTAAGAATAAAATGATTAATGCATTGCACATTGCAAGCGAATTGGTTGAATTGTTACCCGTGAATGAACGACCTGAATATACAAGCGATTACGAAGGCTTCTTTCATTTAATTGCTATGAATGGAACCGTTGACGAAGCCAGTGTTGCTTATATTATTCGTGACCACGATCACGATTTATTCGAAAGACGTAAGGAGCAAATGCAGCAAGCTGTTGATTTCCTTAATACGAAATATCCTGATTGTTTAAAACTTGAAATGAAGGATCAGTACTACAATATGCGCGAAAAGGTTGAACCAGTTAAGCATATTGTTGATTTGGCTTTCAAAGCCATGAAATCTTTAGACATTGAGCCCATTGTTAAACCTATACGTGGCGGAACAGATGGGGCTCGTCTTTCATACATGGGTTTGCCATGTCCAAACATTTTTGCTGGCGGAATTAACTTTCACGGAAGATATGAATTCCTCCCAATTAAATCGTTGAAAAAAGCATCAGAAGTAGTAGTGCGAATTGCAGAACTGGTGGCTGAAAAGTGATGAACGAGGAATAATTTCCCTTGTCAATGTTATCACTAACTAAATAAAAAACAAACATATGAAACAAACACCCTTTACCGATGTGCATATCGGACTAGGAGCTAAAATGCACGAGTTTGCAGGATACAATATGCCCATTGAATATACGGGAATTATAGATGAACACACCACTGTTTGTAATGCAGTAGGTGTGTTTGATGTGTCACACATGGGTGAGTTTTGGATAAATGGACCAAAAGCACTTGAGTTGATTCAGAAGATTACAAGCAACGATGCTTCAGTTTTAAAAGTCGGTAAAATTCAATACACCTGCTTGGTGAACGAAAAAGGAGGTATTATAGATGATTTTTTGCTTTATCGTATGGAAGAGCAAAAATATATGCTGGTAGTGAATGCTGGTAATATTCAGAAAGACTGGGAGTGGTGTGTTAAGCAAAACACATTGGGTGCAATTTTAGAAAATGCATCTGGTCACACAGCATTGTTGGCTGTGCAAGGACCAAAAGCAAACGAGACACTGCAGAAGTTAACCGATGTGGATTTGTCTTCCATTCCTTATTATGCATTTGAAATGGGCACTATTGCTGGTGTTAAAGATGTTATTATATCCAATACAGGCTACACGGGAGCAGGCGGTTTTGAGCTTTATTTCTATCCAGAACACGGACAACAAATGTGGGATGCAATATTTGATGCAGGTAAAGAATTTGGCATCAAGCCAGCAGGCTTAGGAGCCAGAGACACTTTGCGCTTGGAGATGGGTTTTAATTTATACGGAAACGATATGAGTGAAGATACCACTCCACTGGAAGCAGGATTAGGGTGGATAACTAAATTTACTGAAGGGAACGACTTTATTGGTCGTGATGCTTTAGAAAAGCAAAAAAATGAGGGGGTTAAGCGCAAACTTTGTGCTTTCACTTTATTAGAAAGAGGAATTCCTCGAAACGGCTATAAGATTGTAAATAGTTCGGATGAAGTTATTGGTGAAGTAACATCCGGCACGCAGTCCCCAATAATGAAAGTAGGAATAGGTATGGGCTATGTTTCACCTGAGTATGCTAAACTCGGTACTGAAATTTACATTCAAGTGCGTAACAGAAACTTGAAAGCAGAAGTTATAAAACCGCCTTTTCGTAAATAAAATAAAAATAACACAATCCAAATCTCAACTGATTCATGTCCTAATTATTATAATATCAATAGCATTAATAATTTAACCATATCAGTTGAGGTTTTTTCGTCTCATCTTTTTAAAGTTTTTTATTTAATTTAGTGCCCTATCTCAGTATTTAGAATGTAATTTTGCGACTTATTTATTAAGTCAAACTATTCTTCTCAATTGAAGCCGTTGTTGATTGGGTTAAAAAAACATACATGAATAGAAAATTAAAGATAACACGCGATCTGCTTTTTATAGTAGGTATATTGGTATTAATTTGGATGGTCTATAGTGTCGGTATTGACAGTATTTGGACTAACATAAAAGAGACTGGTTGGTGGTTTTTTGCAATAATAGGAATATGGACAATTGTTTATTCTTTCAACGGTTTGGCACTTCATGTGATTCTGCGTGGTGGTAACGGTGTTGAAAAGGTATCACTACTTCGAAAAATCAAATTAGTTATCAGTGGTTTTGCCATCAATAGTATGACTCCAATAGGACTATTGGGAGGTGAACCTTATAAGGTGATTGAACTAAAAGAACATTTAGGTATCGACCATGCAACCTCAGGTGTTTTGCTCTCAGCAATGATGCACTTTTTAGCCCACTTCCTATTTTGGATGGCATCTGTGCCTATTTTCATTTTTGTTGTTCCTGTTATTCCACTAACCGTTAAGATAATTCTCTGGGGGGTTGTTTTAGGTGCACTATTACTAATCTATTGGGCATTTACAGTCTTTCGAAAAGGATTGATACATCAAGCTATTGGTGTGGCCTCAAAAATCCCTTTTGTTAAAAGGCGGGTCAGGATATATTGGCATAAACATGCAGAAAGGATTGAAGTGATGGATAGTTTGACTGCCGAATTATTTACCAACCGTAAGAAAGATTTTTTTCTTGCCCTTTTCTTTGAAATCATGGCCAGATATATTTCATGTATTGAAATTATCTTTATGGCAATACCTATTGGATATCATCTTGGTTTTTTTGAAGCCGTTATTGTTGCTTCTTTCTCTTCACTATTCGCCAATATTCTTTTCTTTTCTCCTATGCAGTTAGGAACCCGAGAGGGTGGTTTTGGAATTGCATTCAGTATGCTGACCATTCCATTGGGAGTAGGGGTGTATGTTGGATTGATAACACGTATTAGAGAAATGTTTTGGATTTCGATTGGAGTTATCCTGATGCGTATAAAACCTGCAAAAAACATTTAAATGAATATTAGTATTGACTTGTAGAGACGTTGCATGCAACGTCTGTTATATAAAACAGCCCCAAATTATCTAAACAAAACAATAATTACAGATAAAGTTGTATATAGATAAATAAAACATTTTGGACAAATTTGACAATAAATATCGCATAACATCAGCACGGTTAAAAGGATGGAATTACAGTTCAATTGGAGCATACTTTATAACCATTTGCACCCATAATTTTCAGCCTTTCTTTGGACGAGTTTATGATTGTGAAATGTATTTGAGTGAGATTGGTAAAATTGCAGAAGAGCATTGGATAGAAATTCCCAATCATTTTCCCTTTATTATTTTGGATCGTTTTGTGATAATGCCAAATCATATACATGGCATTCTAATATTGAATGAATCGGAGGAGCATAACATTGTACATATTCGAAACGAAGAATTACACACTGAGAAAAGCAAAGCAATGTCTGATATTTCCCCTAAACCTGGATCAATTTCAACTATAATTAGG
>JAQVZQ010000320.1 GCA_028708095.1 Dysgonamonadaceae bacterium | reverse complement strand
ATATCTAAAAGTATATCCAAAGTCAAAATCAACGATCAATGGAAAACTGCAGAAACAACCAAAAAAACAAGAGATCTTTTAGAAAAGCTGAAAATAGACTACCTAATGGAGCGGAGTTAGGGTTTAAGATATATGACTTTCACAATGATTGTTATGTCATAAAAAAAGACTAAATATTACTTTTGAAATCATTCAAAAATAATATTTAGTTTTTTAATTTTGTTTTAATGTGAAGTTAATTCAATACTATTTGGGTTTAACAAACATATAATCTGTTAAGTCTATCCAGCCAGTTCTTAAGTCCATTCTGAAAAAACCCTCTCCATTTTTTTTATGTATACGAGATGGGGAATAGGGTCCATATTCCTTTATGTCATATTCAAACCATGTTTTTCCAAGATCGGGAGAGTATATGATTCCTAACGTATATGGAGAAGCTACTGCATATTGAGTAGCTAATATTACTCCATCTTCTATTATCATTATCCCTGTTTCATATTTTGGATTGAATAGTAAAGTGTGAGCCTCTTTATTACCAATATCAGCAGGGTCACAACTGAATATCCCTCTGTCATATGGTTCAGGTCCATTGGCGTCACTTGCCCAATACAAGCGTCCATCAACAAAAGTAATGCTCCCAGACTTATATCTCGAATTTAAACTCTCTGTAAGAATAACCTTCCAGTCCCATTTATCTTTAATTGAATCGTATGTTCCACGGAGCCAGTGACATTCCCATCCTTTTGGTCTATTACCGTCGCCTGTGCAAGCATAAAAAGCATCCTCAACAGGGTTGTAAGCAACTGAGTGAATATGGCGACAAATTATTGGATTATCAGAATTCCCGAGTAGTGTTCCCCCTTCGCCTCCTCCAGAAGAGGCGTTATCTGTAAAGTAAGGATTTTGTCCAAATGAATATGCTATCTTTACTGTTTCTCCATTATCTGTTGAGTAATAAATATTTACAGGTGATCCTCCTCCTTTTACATTACAGTAATTACCCCATACCAGCATTTCTTTTCCGTTAATGATCCAGGAGTCAACGCCAACTAAATTATGAAAATACCATCCAGGATTATCAGGATTTTGAGGAGTATGAGGAAGATAATCTTTCCCGTCAACATCTTTAACAATAATTTCTTTATAAGACTTTAGTTCTTTCGCACACAAAAAAAGCTTCTCTCTTGTGGCAAAAAGCACTGTCCCATCGTTAAAAATATGACTATAAGTGATGTTTTTCGCATCAGCAAATGTCCTTTTATAACGCCAAGTATGACTGTTATCATCAGATAACATAAATTCAGTATCAGTAAATGCAAAAGCCATATTTTTATTTTGAGAATCAACATATGGTCTATTGGGTGGTTTGAAATACCAGAAATGGGGAGTTGATGGGTATTCATCAGGTGAAGCAATTCGGTAATTGCCAAATGCATCAGACTTTGGCAGGATCAATCCTCCAGCGGCAGCAGCAGCAGTTCCAATAAACTGACGCCTGTTCAATGAATTTTTTTTTGTCATTTTTTATCCTTATAATTATTTGGTTAAAGATTATTATTTATCAAATATATGAATATTTCTTGGTTTTGCATAAACACAATCGAAAAGATTTGACTAGCAAACACTTTTGACTTTTTGGAGCTTTTTAAACATGTAAAAAAGAGTGACATTAAACCACTAAAATTAAACGCATACATTAAAAGTAAAATTTAATGACCATTTATTTAAAGTAAGCAAGCCATTCTGTGAATTAAACCTGAAGAAAACTGATTAAATTAAAAACTTTACAAAGTAAAACATCAATACTCCCAAGTTCACAAATTTAAGAACAACTCCTGCTAAGAATCCAATAAAAGCTCCTGATGCATGTTTGAAAGCCTGGTTAATGTGTGTCCCAGATATAAGGCCACCGATTAATGCACCTACAAAAGGACCAAGAATGATACCTAAAGGACCAAACCAAAATCCAGCAACAAAGCCTATTCCTGCACCTAAAACCACTTTATTGTTTCCTCCTACTTTTTTTGTGCCCCAAATAGGTAATATATTGTCCAGCACAGTTACGATAATTGTAAAAACGCCCAATAATATAATAACTTTCCATGATACATGGTCATGTATAGAAGGAACAAATTTAAGAATCAACAACCCCAACCACGAAAGTGGCGGACCAGGCAGAACAGGTAAAACAGAACCAATTATTCCAACAATGAGTAAAATAATGGCTAAAGCAATTAAGAGCGAATCTAACATTTTTTTATTTTTGAGGTTCCTTGCTTCCCTGTTGAAAAGTTATTCTAATGCTTCCTCAAAACTCTATGTGGCACATCTCCATGCCCTACAATTTCAAACGGACAAGAATGATATGCAACGTTCAACCACTCTTGCGAAATTTCTGTTCCAGAGTGATAATGTGCACTTTCGTTTACACATAATACATTTTGAACCATTGATAAAATAGTACCAATATCGTGGGAGACAAGAATAATAGCCATTCGATCATTTATCTCATCTAGAATTTTATAGAAGTTGGTTTCAAACAGTTTATCTACATAGGATATGGGTTCATCCAATATCAACAGCACTGGATTATCAATAATTGACCTACCCAATAATACTCTTTGCAATTGTCCACCTGATAATTGACCAATAGGAAGATTCAACAAATTATCTACTCCCATTTGTTCAGCAACTTCGTGCACGCATAATTTAAATTTTGACGGAAGAGAAAGAAAAGGCAACCTATTGCCAGTGGATAAGCCCGAAAGTATAACATCGAAAACAGTGATGGGGAATTTTTGATCTATTTTATTTAACTGAGGTAAATAACCAATATTGATTTTAGAAACACTCTTACCCTCTTTATTGTAAAAAGATATTCTACCCTCAACAGGTTTAAGTAAACCCATTATCGTTCGAAGCAAAGTTGTTTTACCACCGCCATTTGGTCCAATTATTCCAAGAAAATCTTTTTCAGATACTGAAAACGAAATATGTTTAATAATATGTGGGTTATTTTCATAACCCGCAGAAAGATTTGATATATCCAGAATTTTATTCATTTTCAGATAAGATTTCGGCAATTTTAATCAATTCTTCACTCCAATTATATGAAAGTGGATCAATAGAAAATATTGAAGCTCCAACTTCTTTAGCTAATGATTCCGCATTCTTAATATCAAAACCTTTTTGAACAAATATTGTATTGATTCCTTGCTTTTGGGCAAAATCAATCATTTCTTTTAGTTGTTGAGGCGATGGGCTTTTTCCTTCAAATTCAATACTGTATTGCGTCAAGTTGTAATCTCGTGCAAAATATCCTAAAGCTGGATGATATATAATAAATGATTTTACAGCGACGTTTTCTAACAAGTCAGTTATTTTTTTATCAGTTGCAAGAATTTCTTTTTCTAACTCTAAAAAGTTATCTCGATAAAGTTTTTGGTTCTCCACATCTGCAACCACTAAAGCGTCTAGCATATTTTTAGCCATAATAAGTGCACTTTTAGGAGAACTCCAAATGTGAGGATCAACACCTTTATGGTTGTGTCCATTGTGATGGTTATGTTCACCAATTTCAAAAGTGTAACCACTATTCTCAATCAAATTAATATTATCAGATGTGTTAATCAAAGGAACATCTATATTATTTTTCTCCAGAGTTTTGCCCCAAGCATTTTCGAACCCTAAATAACCTACCTTGAAGTACAAAATACTTTTGCCCAATGCTATCATCTGAGAGGGAGTGGGGTCATATGTTTCAGGACTTGTTCCAGCTGGAACAATGGTATTTACTTTAAGTTTATCACCGACAATTTTTTCTGCAAAATAACGTTGAGGTTGTATGGTAACAGAAATAGATGATTTATTATCCTGTTTAGAATTACAACTAACAGCAGAAAAAAGAAGGAACAAAAGAAAAAAACAACTCCTTATTAAATGGATCATAGAGATATGCATATTTATCTGAGAACAAACTTAGCAATATTTATGCTTTTAGCAATAAGTCGTCAATGATTTTGCTACTTTTACTTCTATTTCTCAAAATGCTAAACAATGTACTC
>JAQVZQ010000319.1 GCA_028708095.1 Dysgonamonadaceae bacterium | reverse complement strand
AACTAAACCCCGATTTACCTAACAAAGGTAAAGGAGTTCCGGTTATGGATTACTTACACAACACTGTTGGTATGTCTGAGGAGAACACCAAAAAGATGAACGATCAAATTAGCGAATTGGCGAAAGAGTGTGGTATTAAATCAAATTTAGAAAACTCTTTTGCTGCAAACACACTCGATGCACACAGATTAGTTAAACTAGCCGCAACTAAAGATTTAGATTCTAAAGTAATGTTACTTCTTTCAAAAGCATATTTTGAAGAAGCCAAAGATTATAGCGACCATAAAGTACTGATGGAAATTGGAGTGTCTGCTGGATTAAAAAAGAAAGAAATTCAAGAGCTGTTGAACAACGATACATATGCTTATGAAGTAAAACAAGACATACAAGAAGCAGGTAATTTGGGGTTTGATACAGTACCCACTTTCTTATTTAATAGAAAACATGCGCTTGTTGGTTCTCAACCCGTTGGAGCCTTTATCAAAACATTGCAAAAAGCCTTTTTTAAATGGCAAAAACAAGATCTAAAACAAAATGATGATGCAGTAGATGTAACTAAAGGTAAATCGTGCTCAACTGATGGAACTTGTGATATTTAAATCTATAGTCTGCTTTATTTAGCTCATATTCTTTACAACTCACATCCTTTTATTACTTTTGTATGTTAAACAGTAATATACAATGGAATTTATAAAAATCGTAAGAGAAGATAGGGAAAGATGGAACAAAGTTTGGAATTTATATGAAGAAAGCTTTCCAATCGCCGAGCGTCGTAAAATAGAAGATCACATACGTGCTAATGAAAATCCACTTTTTCATCCTATATCTGCTTGGGAAAACGAAGATTTGCTCGGCATTGTATTCTATTGGGAATGGAGTAATTATCGCTACATTGAATATCTAGCTGTTTCACCCCATTTACGGGGACACGGGTATGGCAATTTATTGATAAAGCATATTAAAGATTCCGATCATACAGTTATTTTAGAAATTGATCCTCTGATTAATGAGCTCTCTGTTCGTAGACTTCAGTTTTACGAAAGAGCTGGTTTCACTCTTACCCCTTACAGATTTAACCATTTGCCTTATCGTTTGGATGGTGTATCACAAGAATTGCTGATTTTGAGTTATCCTAAAATGATAACAAAAGAACAACATACGGACTTCCTTAACTTTATTAATGAACATGTAAGGAACTACTGTGAAACCCCTTCTTAAAATAGTTAAACTACATGTTTTTGGATCTTTTAATGACATTCTAATATTAGTTTGTTATTCAATGTTTCCAAGTCAAAATATAGAACGCAGAGATATTATGTAAAATCTATTATCATGTACAATAACTAATATTATTTTCAACAAAAAAGCCCCGATAAAATCGAGGCTTTTTTTATATCCAGTTATCTTAATTTTTTAAATCACCTTATTCTATTTAATGACCTAACTAATGCTTCATCCGCACCAATTTTTCTTATTGCAAGATAAGTGAGAATTATTGCAACAATTGGGGTGACAATTCCTATACCTATGTTTTGAAACACAGAATTCACTTCAGGGTTGCGCATATAAATATAAAAAGCAATAAGGCCATAATAACCGACTATCATAAATATATTTATTGCAGCTAATCTTATCTGAAGCATTCTTTTATTATACAGAAAAACAATAACTACTGACAATATTGCACTTATGTTTCCAATTACAAATAGGCCCCAAGTTGAAAAAATTATTTCTTGATTTAAATAAAAGCCCATTGCTTCGAAACGAACAATCTGCCCATCGAAAGCAAACACAGCTAAGTGAGTCAATAAACTAGCAACCATGCATAACGATGCAATTAGCAAATATACAGTTTGAATACGCTGAAGCATAATTTAAAATTGATCTTTTTCTTTGTTTGGATTACGGTAATAAATTTCATCGTGTTCCCACTCATCAATAGCAAGCAAGGTTGGTTTTGGTAGTTTTTCATAAAAACGAGAGATTTCTATTTGCTCATGATTTTCAAAAATCTCTTCTAAATTATCACTGTAAGAAGCAAACTCTTGAAGTTTAGCATCAAGGTCTTGTTTCATTTCAACAGAAATTTGATTAGCTCGCTTACCTAAAATTTTAACTACTTCATAAATATTCCCATTTTCTTTTGATAAATCAGTTAAGTCTCTAGTTTCAGTTGTTGTACGTGCCGAAATTCTTTTATAATCCATTATATGTATATCTAAATTTGTTGTTATTAACTTTTAAATTAAGCTTTATGATGCTGGAAGTTTATCAACAATTTGTTGAGCTTCGTTGAAATATTTATCTGCTTCCTTCATAAACTTACCTTGTGGATATGAGTTCTTATAATTGTAATACTCATCTATTACAGCCCTATATCGCATTGGTTTTACTTCCTGATAGCTATTTTCAGCTAATTCATATCTTGCTCTAAGAATCAGCATTTGAAAGTCCTCAGCATATTTTGAAAAAGGATAATCTTTTAAAGCCTCGCGTGATGTTATCACACTTGACTCATAATTATTACCCATGTAATTCCCTAATCTCAAATAAAGTTTAGCATTTAGTAATTCCTTGTATGCTAACTTCTCTTGCAGCTCAAACAAATAGCTTTTAGCTTGATCGGCTCTTTCAGTTTGTGGATAAAGTTCAATATATCGCTGAAATTCTGAGATAGCCTTATAAGTTTTAGATTGATCTAATTGTGGATCGGGTGAATCAAGATACATTCCATAAGCAGCATAATATAGCGATGGTTCAGCATATTCACCTTTTGGATAGGTGTTGTAATAGGTTGAGAAAATTTGAGTTGAAGACAAATAATCCTTAGAGTTATAATAACTTTGACCCAATAAATATAATGACTCTTCAGCCTGAGCTGTGCCTTTAAAAAAAGAAACTAGTTCTTCTAGTAATGCCGTTGAGCGACTATATTTTTTTTCTTCAAAATATTTTTTTGCGTATGTGTATTTTAAATCACGATCTGTACTTTTAAGAATTCTATTATATTCTCCGCAAGAGCCAAGAAATATTGTTACAGCAAAAAGTAATAGTAGTTTAGATGTTTTATTTATAATCATATCTTGTCTCACAAATCAGTTTTAGGTTGCAAATTTACTGAAACTTTCGCATTAAAGATGAACAGATTTCAATTTTATTCTATTTTAGTACTTTCTGAAAGAAATTTCAAAATACTATCAACATATTCACGATTGTTAGACAAACGTGGCACTTTGTTTTGCCCTCCCATTTTTTCTCTTGATTCCATCCATTCATAAAAGAAATTAGAAGGTAAGATTTTGATTATTGGTTTTCTCAGTGAGAGGTCAAAAGATCGTTTTGCTTCATAATCAGAATTTAAAGACCTAAGTGAAGTGTCCAACTTGTGAGCGAATAATTCCAAACATGTTGGTAAAGTTTCAAACTCTATCAACCACTCATGAGCACCGTTATTGTTATCATCAAAAAACACAGGCCCTGCAGTATATTCTGTTATTTTTGCACCTGTAGCTTTACAAGCTTGCCTCAATGCGTTTTCCGCGTTATCAATCATCAATTCCTCTCCAAAAGCATTTATAAAATGTTTTGTTCGACCTGTTATTCGAAAAAGATGGGGTTGCAAGGATGTAAATTCTATTGTATCTCCTATTAAGTAGCGCCAGAGACCTCCACTAGTAGATATAACCATAGCGTATTTTACACCTACTTCAACTTCGTTTAAAGTTAATGTTTGCGGATTTTCTTTCGTCCATTCACCATTGGGAATAAATTCATAAAAAATCTCATTATCTAACAGTAAAAGCAAATCTGGAGAATTTAATGCATATTGAATACCAAAAAAACCTTCAGATGCATTATATGTCTCCCAATAATGCATTTTATTGGAAGAAATTATTTTTTCATATTGTCCCTTATATGGTAAAAAACTAACACCGCCATGAAAAAACACCTCTAAGTTTGGCCAAAATTCTGAAATGGCCTTACCTGTATCAGCTTTAATCTTTTTCAATAAAACCAGCATCCATGTTGGAACTCCAAATAATGTTCTAATATCTTGATTGATT
>JAQVZQ010000318.1:3368-4065 GCA_028708095.1 Dysgonamonadaceae bacterium | reverse complement strand
AGCGAGCATCATACTGGATATGCACTGGATTTTGGGATATATCATAATAGTGGTAGAAGTCAAGATTATAAAGGAAATGGGAAGTATCAGTGGATTAATAAAAATGCCTATCGTTATGGTTTTGTAGTCAGGTATCCAGAAGAGAAAAAAGAACAAACTAATATAGAATATGAACCTTGGCACTTTCGATATATTGGAAAGCCTCATTCATTTATTGCAACAGAATATAATATGTGCCTGGAGGAATATATCGAATACTTGAAGGAATTTCAGTTTGGAGAAAAGCATCTAAGAGTTACAGATGGTGATGGAAAACAATATGAGATTTATTATACTGACAATCTGGACGTACCAGTACCTACGGATAAACAATACAGGATTTCAGGCAACAATGTAGATGGGTTTATAGTAACAGTACTAGACAATTGAGTTACAGAATGCTATATACTATATAGTCAAGAAACCTGTCTACACTCAAAATAACAATATTTGTGAAGGTTTCTCTTTCGAATTCTTTTTCAATATTAAAATGGTAATGATTATAGGATGATTATTAATTGAGTCTGTATTGACAAAATCATAGCTGCAATACTCGTTTGTTTGGGTTATACAATATATCAATTTCGGCAACTATTTACATAATACCATGACGCGACAGTAATCATTTGATATAATCGAAAGGTGAGTATATTGGAAA
>JAQVZQ010000318.1:0-3358 GCA_028708095.1 Dysgonamonadaceae bacterium | reverse complement strand
TTGAGAGGTTTATTATGAGTATTAACATTATGATTGTAGAAGATGAACCAGCCATCGCAGATTTAGTAGGGGTATACCTGAAAAATGAAAATTACGAGGTACATACCTTTCATTTAGGTAGATCAGCATTAGCTTCTTTGAAAGATATCAGCTATGATTTAGCCATCCTGGATGTTATGCTGCC
This sequence comes from Dysgonamonadaceae bacterium, assembly GCA_028708095.1. Classification (GTDB taxonomy): domain Bacteria; phylum Bacteroidota; class Bacteroidia; order Bacteroidales; family Dysgonomonadaceae; genus UBA2632. Next base: position 3,174 of record JAQVZQ010000318.1, on the reverse strand, counting down.
CGACATGGATGGGTTTTCCATATGCCAAAGAATTCGGGAAATATACTTTTTTCCCATAATAATGCTTACTGCCAAGGTAGAGGATATTGATAAAGTTACTGGCTTAACCATAGGAGCAGATGATTATATTACCAAACCATTTAACCCAATCGAGCTGGTGGCTCGAGTGAAGACTCAATTAAGAAGGTACAAGCGCTATAATCATGCAGAAGCTAACTTCTTTGGTAAAGATGCGGTTGAAACTACAAAAAACGAGCATGATTTTGCCGGACTTATTATCAATAAGGATACGCATAAATGCAGTCTTTATGGAGAAATGCTTAGTCTTACCCCTTTAGAATTCAATATCTTGTGGTATCTATGTGAGAACAAAGGCAGAGTGGTACCTACAGAGGAGTTGTTTGAGCAGGTATGGGGAGAAAAATATATGAATAGCAACAATACAGTAATGGCCCACATTGCACGTCTGAGAGAAAAAATGAAGGAGCCTCCTCGTAACTCCAAGTTCATTAAAACTGTATGGGGGGTTGGGTATACCATTGAGTAGACAAAGAAAGGATCTTTCCATAGCATATTTATCCCGAACCATAACTCGGCGTTTCTTTATTACCTTATTTCTTTTCACAGTAATTTTACTGCTTGTCTTTGTACTGTCGGCAATGTTCTTTTCTGGTTTTACCTGGTATGGTAATGAGCTTTTATACCCGATATTAAGCTTGATTCAAGAATTTGCCATACCCTTTTTATTGATGTGCTGGTTTATCGGGTTTTATATCATTTTTAGAATTCATTGGAGGAAGGGTTTTAGTTACATTAATACCATTGTAGATGCCAGTAATCAATTGGTAGCTGCTAACGAAGAACTCATACAACTGCCGGTTGAGCTAAATTTTGTAGAAGATCGAATGAATCAGATTAAACAAGATGCCATCCGAAATGCCCTAAGAGCTCAGGAAGCAGAGCAAAGGAAAAACGACCTAATAGTCTACCTGGCTCACGACTTGAAGACTCCACTTACATCAGTCATTGGTTATTTGACCTTGCTGCGTGACGAGAGACAAATTTCTGAGGAGCTTCAAAGCAGATATCTCTCAGTGGCATTGGATAAGGCAGAACGGCTGGAAGACTTAATTAACGAATTTTTTGAAATCACCCGTTTTAATCTCAGCCATATCAGCCTGGAAGTAAGTCAGGTGAATCTAACCCGAATGTTGGAGCAAATAATATTTGAATTCCAACCAATATTAGCAGAAAAGAGTCTTGAAATATATTTGGAATGTCCAGAATATTTGGAAATAAAACTGGATGGAAATTTGATGGAACGAGTATTTGATAATTTAATACGAAATGCAGTTCATTATAGTTTTAAAAACACCATCATTGATATTGTGGTCAAAGACGAACCATATCAAGTCATACTTTATTTCCGAAACCGCGGTAACACTATACCTAAGGATAAACTCAATCGGATTTTCGAACAATTTTTCCGATTGGATCCTTCACGTGCCAGCCAAACGGGAGGTTCAGGACTTGGCCTGGCCATCGCAAGGCAACTAGTTGAAGCCCACCAGGGAACCATACAAGCGCACAGTGAAAACGAGAATATTGAGTTTCAGCTCACACTTCCAAAACAATTTTAATCATGGTTTCCAGTTTATAATCCTCCGTTTGACAACCTAAAAGAGAAAAAAGCCCCAGACTTGTTGTAAATAGCGAGTTTGTGGGCTTTGTATTTTGCCTAGATACCTAGCATAATTCTCTCTTTTTTGAGGAAGCTAAAATATTTTTTATCTCGTTAAGAAGAAGTCTTTTGTTAGTAAAGTCAATACCAAAAGCTTCTCCGATACAGTCTGAAATAATGCTGCGATAATCGAAGATATAAAGGTTTGCGTCTTCATGACTGCAGCTTATGTTATTGAGGCAGGCAATAATCTGCTCTGGTGAGAATTCGTATTCAATTTTCTTTTGTATCAGGCGTAAAATGACCAGAGAAATAAAGCAGGTAAGGACATGAGCATTAATCCTGTCCTTACGGGAGACGTGAACAGGACGAATATCCAAATCACTTTTATAAACCTTAAAACTGTCCTCAATATCAGACAAACCTCGGTATATCTCAATTACACGCTGAGTTTCCATATCCAGTTCGCTGGCTATTAAGCAGTAATAACCATCATACTTAGCATCTTCATTAGCTTTCTTTTCATTGAATATCAGCAGCTTGCCCTCTTTCGCAAATACCTCTCCTGTCTCTTTATCATATGTAATGTTCTTAATATCCTGCATTCCCGAAATTTATAACGAGGGAGGATCCACTCCCAATGCCTTATAGATCTTTTCTTGTTTTTCGGTGATTTCTAGGCTTGTGCTTGCTTTGTAACTGTGACTCGTATTGTCTAGCTAGGTTCAAATCCTAGTTCCGCAGCCAAGGGCCTTGCCTAAGTGCAAGGCTCATATATGCTCCCATGGTCAAGCGGTTAAAACACCGCCCTCTCACGGCGGTATCAGGGGTTCGAGTCCCCTTGGGAGTGCCAAAGATTCAGCCATACGATTATTTATTTAATATTAAATATCGTATGGCTTTATTTTATACATATTTTCTTCTCATAACTTCCTTTATAACAAACAAGATACCAGGATCTCATTTGACAGCATTGGTTGTAGAATATTAGCTCTAGCAGCATATTACAAAATAAATGTGTTGCGTTTTGCTTCTTTGATTGTTTATATTATGTAAGGGAGATTATAAAGCAATTATTTTTTTGAATAGACAGAATATCATTAATAGTTTGGCAATTAGAAAGATAGAAGAAGAAAAAGAGCGTTTCAAATTATGTGCTTTGAACTATACATGTGGCAAAGCTCAATGATAAAATGTCGAAGATATTTAGCATAATAAGAAACGTCTATTTTTATGAGATCAATAGAAATTCACTCCAAGAACAACGAAAGCAGATTGACTCTATACTAATGACTGTGAACTCCAATAAGAAAGAAGTTGGCTGAAACAATATAATAATTTATATCATACTAAGGTTGCACTTATTCTAGCGTTAGTTTACGAGTTATAAGATAATACGCTGTCCGCACCCCTGATAAATACTGGTAATAGTGGCAATTTTAATATGTAGGCACACAATTATTGTTGACAAAAGCTCAAATATATTGTATTAT
>JAQVZQ010000044.1 GCA_028708095.1 Dysgonamonadaceae bacterium | reverse complement strand
CTTTACCTGGAAACGCACTCATGCTTGGACCTCTTACTGTTCGAGCTATACCGCTAACACGTGAATATGCTTTACGGAAGATATCCCATGCTTTATCGAGGGGCACCTCAAAAAACGCTTTAGAACCAGTATCGCGGGCTATAAACATGTAGTAAGGAATGCATCCTAAGTCTACTTGCTTTTCCCACATTTCAGCCCATATATCTGGATGGTTGTTTATCCTTTTTAATAATGGAGATTGTGTGCGAATTTGAGCTCCTGTATTTTGAATACGTTCAATAGCAAGTTTGACCGCTTCAGTAGATAGTTCAGCTGGATGATTGAAATGAGCCTGAAAAGCAAGATTTTTGCCTGCTTTTTTTACTCTCTCAAAAAGCCCTATTAAATTATCAGCGTCATTATCCGTGAGAAAACGATAAGGCCAATAAGAAAGTGCTTTTGATCCGATTCGTATTGTTCGAATATGAGAAAATTCTTTTGTTAGAAGTGGTTCAATATAATTGGATAGAATTTTACTGTTTACTGTTAATGGATCACCACCTGTGAAAAGCACATCGGTTACTTTGGGGCGACGAAGTAAGTATTTATGCAATAAATCAGCTTCTTTCATTGCAAATTTTAATTCGCTCATCCCTGAAAACTGAGGCCATCTGAAACAAAATGTGCAATAAGCATGGCAGGTTTGCCCTTGACTCGGGAAAAATAATACAGTCTCTCTATATTTATGTTGAATCCCGTGCAGCTTTTTTCCATACAATGAGGGAACATTATATTCTTGCCCAGCGGGATTAGGATTGAGCTTCATTCTTATTTTATTGATCTTTTCTTTGTATATGGGGTCATTTGTATCGTGAGTTATCAGTTTTAACACTTGATTGTAGTGTGACACTGAAAGCATTTCTTTTCGTGGAAAAGTCAAAGTGAATATTGGATCATTGGGGATATTGTTCCAATCAATTAACTCTTCAACAACATAATTGTTGGCTTTAAAAGGCAGCACTCTGCCCACAACATCAATGGCTTCTATGTCTTGTGGAGACAACTTCGATATTTGTGGTAATTCTTTGTAATTATTTAAATTGTACGCGCGGTATCTATTTTCTTGCATTTATTTATTCTTTTATTGTAAAGGGTGAGATTGGCATGATGTATAGAAAATTAAGGGTAACATCATTTTCAATTATCAAATATAGTCATTTTAAAAAAAGCTGCAAATAATTCGTGGCTATAATTTAAATATACATATGAAAATGATGTCAGAAATGTCTTTTTTCCATCGATTTGATAAAATATCTTTCGTTTTTGTAGGAAATAAGAATATTATATTTACTTTTGTAATACAAATGAAGACAATATTCTCACATATTACATTCTTAGAAGCACAAATCGCTGTCCGACGACGACGAAGAGGCTTCTTTAAAGCCTGATTTGACGAACATCTCTGTTTGTCAAAATCTCTCTCCTTATCTGCTAATGCAGAATCCAATTAACATTAACTATTCACTTTTTATTATTATTGCTATATAATGAACGTAATAATTCATGTGGCTGATAGTAGCCACTTACAATATGCACAACCTATTTGCGATTTAATTTACGTGTCGGCTCAAGCCAGAGGCACTGGTATTGCAAAGCGAAGTCCAGAATATATTGAAGACAAGATGAAGACTGGCAAGGCAGTCATTGCATTAGATGATGATGTATTGGTTGGTTTTTCATACATAGAAACATGGGGTCATAAAAAATTTGTTGCTAACTCAGGTCTCATCGTTCATCCCGATTATCGGGGTATGGGTTTCGCTCGGAAAATTAAACATAGAATATTCGAGCTCTCAAGAAAACTTTATCCTAATGCTAAGATATTTAGTATTACCACAGGATTGGCTGTTATGAAAATGAATACTGAACTTGGTTTCAAGCCTGTAACATTTTCCGAACTGACAGATGATAAAGAATTTTGGAAGGGATGTCAAGGATGTAGTAATTATGACATTTTGCAACGTAACGATTTTAAAATGTGTTTGTGTACTGGCTTGTTGCATGATCCAAAAGATCAAAATCCACCACCTCCAGTTGCAAAAACATTTGCAAAAAAAATTGTAAAACCCATTGTCAAAAAGAAAAAGCCCAGAAGATTTAAGAAGTAAAATATATGCTGACAGACGACAGCGAATGATTTAAAAAATTAATAGAATGAAACAGAAAGTAGTTTTAGCATTTAGTGGAGGACTTGACACATCATTTTGTGTACCATATTTAATTAATGAACGCAATTTGGAAGTGCACACTGTGATTGTAAATACAGGTGGGTTTTCAGATGAAGAAATGGCGCAAATAGAAGAACGAGCAATAAGGTTAGGCGCTACTACCCATACATGCATCGATGCTGTTGAGGATTATTACAACAAGGGTATTAAGTATTTGATTTTTGGCAATGTACTAAAAAACAACACTTATCCATTGTCCGTAAGCTCCGAACGCTTTTTCCAAGCAATGGCAATTGTGGAACACGTTAATAAGGTTGGTGCAAGCTGTGTTGCTCATGGTAGCACAGGAGCAGGTAATGATCAAGTTCGTTTCGACTTGGTTTTTGAAGTGCTTGCACCGAATGTGCAAATTATTGCACCAGTTAGAGAATTGGAGTTGTCGAGACAACAAGAGATTGATTATCTAAAAGAGCATGGCTTCGAGTCATCTTGGGAAAAATCAAAATATTCTATCAATCAAGGACTATGGGGAACAAGTGTGGGGGGTGTTGAAACTTTAAAATCTTCAGGAATATTACCTGAAGAAGCTTATCCTTCTCAAATAAAGAATTTTGATACAGAAAGAATAACGATTGGTTTTGAGAAAGGAGAGCCAGTTTCGCTTAACAATGAAACAATGAAACCTGTAGATCTTATCCATAAACTACATACAGTGGCTTCACGTTTTGGAATAGGTCGTGATGTTCACGTAGGTGATACAATTATTGGTACAAAAGGGCGAGTGGCTTTTGAAGCACCTTCTCCATTGATTTTGGTGAAAGCACATCATTTATTAGAAAAGCATATATTAACAAAACACCAGCTTTACTGGAAAGATCAGTTGAGCAATTGGTATGGTCAGTTGCTTCACGAAGCTCAGTATTTAGAACCAGTGATGCGCAACATAGAAACATTTTTAGATGATACTCAAAAATTTGTAACTGGAACAGTAGAAGTAGAACTTCGCCCCTATCACTTCTCAATTTTAGCATGCAGTAGCGATTATGATTTGATGAATTCTGACTTTGGAGATTATGGCGAATCCAACAAATCATTTTCAGGACAAGATGTAGTAGGGTTTACTAAGGTAATTGCTAATCCTCTGAAAATTTATTACTCAGTTCATAAAGACAAATAAACCAAACGATATGATTAAAGTAAGCATAGCAGGCGGTACTGGTTATACAGCAGGAGAACTTCTCCGAATTTTAATACATCACCCACAAGTACAGATAGAATCGGTTATTAGCAGAACATCAGTTGGAACTTCTCTATCATCAATTCATCGTGATTTGTTAGGAGAAACTGAGCTTGTGTTTTCTGATGCAATCGGCAATCCTGATGTGTTATTCCTTTGTTTAGGGCATGGCATTTCGGAAAAGTTCCTCGAAAATAATGTAATTCCTAATTCGTGTAAAATTATAGATTTAGGAGATGATTTTAGATTAGAGTCTTCATTCCACGATAGAGAATTTGTTTATGGTTTGTGTGAGTTGAATAAAGAGTCTATTCAAAACACCAACAATGTTGCCAATCCAGGCTGTTTTGCAACATCTATTTTGTTAGCTTTGCTCCCATTATCAAAAATGAAACAACTTAAACACGAGGTGCATATACATGCAATTACTGGTTCAACGGGTGCTGGTAAAAGACAGTCTGAAACATCACATTTTAGTTATCGCGACTCCAATGTGTCCGTTTACAAGGCATTCAACCATCAACATTTAGGCGAAATAAAAAAAACGTTGTCTTTTAATAATGACGTAGATGTTCCCGAAATACAATTTGTTCCAATGCGTGGAGACTTCACGCGAGGCATTTTTGCAAGTATCTATACAAAGTGGGAGGGTGGTCTTAGCGAACAGGAGGTGATCGATTACTACAAAGATTATTACAAAAGGTCTCCTTTTGTTTTTGTTTCTGATGAGGATATAAGTTTGAAAGAAGTTGTAAACACCAATAAAGGGCTATTGCACATTTCTTTTCATAACGGGTACATTCACATTACATCAATTATCGATAACCTTGTGAAAGGTGCATCGGGGCAGGCTGTTCAGAATATGAACTTAATGTTTGGGTTCGCGGAAAACGAAGGATTACAATTAAAAGGGAGTGCATTTTAAAAATTGACTTAAATCAAACAATCAACTAAATAAAAAAGTAAAAGAAGTGGAAAGTAAGAAACTACAATTAGAAGAGAGTGAGTCTCAATCTAAAGGATTAAAAAATGGCGGAATATTTGACGTGTATTCGCTTTGGGACATTGAACCAGTGAGAGGAAAAGGATGTGCAGTATGGGATACAAATGGCACCAAATATTTGGACTTGTATGGCGGTCATGCAGTTATATCTATTGGACACTCGCATCCTCATTACACCAGTATGATAAAAAAACAAGTTGAAAATCTTGGATTCTATTCTAACTCTGTGCAAAACAGTTTACAAGAAGAATTCTGCGAGAAACTGGCCGAAATGTCAGGCTATCAGGACTATTCAGTGTTCCTTGTTAATTCTGGTGCTGAGGCAAATGAGAATGCCTTGAAGTTGGCATCTTTTCAGACAGGAAAAAAACGAGTGTTAGCTTTTAAAGAAGGTTTTCATGGTCGTACCTCTGGAGCTATTGCCGTAACTGATAATCCTACAATACAAGCACCGATTAATTTGGGGCATGAAGTTACTTTTGTTCCACTAAACGATATTGCTGCAGTTGAGGAGGCTTTGAAGACTGATGATTTTGCTGCCGTAATATTAGAACCTATACAAGGTATTGCTGGTATTTTTCCTGCAGATATCGAATTTATGGAGCAGTTGCAAGTACTGTGTAATAAGCTTGGTGTTATACTCATAGCTGACGAAATTCAGTCAGGGTACGGACGTTCAGGTAAATTCTTTGCACACCAATATTCTAATATCAAACCTGATATAATATCTATTGCAAAAGGAATGGGGAATGGTTTCCCTATTGGTGGGATTCTTATTTCTCCTAAGATTAATGCTAAGAAAGGAATTTTGGGCACTACCTTTGGCGGTACTCATTTAGCTTGTGCAGCTGCTATTGCTGTTTTAGATGTGTTAAAAGAAGAGGGCTTAGTTGAGAATGCTGCTAAAATGGGTGCTTATTTGCAAGAACAATTAAAGGGTTGCAAAGGAATTAAAGCAATAAGGGGTAAAGGTTTAATGATTGGGGTTGAGTTAGAGCCAGAGTATGCAGATTTGCGCAATAAGCTTTTATTTGAGGATCATATATTTACAGGTGCTTCCAAAAACAATGTTTTGCGTTTGCTTCCACCTCTTTCTATTTCGAAAGATGAAATTGATACATTTATTCAAGCTTTTAAAAGACAAACACAATAATGAGAAATTTCATATCGGTAAAAGATATTGGCAATATTAAAGAAGCATTGCTGAAAGCAAAAGATGTAAAGAAGCATCCATATTCTAATCAAACGTTGGGGAAAAATAAAACAGCACTTCTTATTTTTTTCAACTCAAGTTTACGAACTCGTTTAAGCACACAAAAAGCTGCTCTCAATTTGGGAATGAATGTAATGGTGCTTGATGTGAATCAAGGAGCCTGGAAGTTAGAATCGGAAACTGGTGTAATAATGGATGGTGACAAACCAGAACATATGCTTGAGGCTATACCCGTAATGGGCGCATATTGCGATGTAATTGGGGTGCGATCATTTGCTCAGTTTGAAAGTAAGGCTGATGATTACAATGAAACAGTTTTAAATCAGTTTATCCGCTACTCAGGCAAGCCTGTGTTTAGTATGGAGGCTGCTACCAGACATCCGCTGCAAAGTTTTGCTGATTTAATTACCATAGAAGAATTTAAACCAACTGCCCAACCAAAAGTTGTGCTTACATGGGCTCCACACCCTCGTGCTTTGCCACAAGCAGTTCCCAACTCTTTTGCAGAGTGGATGAATGCGACAGACTATGAGCTTGTTATAACCCATCCCGAAGGTTATGAGCTTGATAAAGAGTTTGTGGGCGGTGCTACTGTAGAGTATGATAAAGAGAAAGCATACAAAGATGCCGATTTCATTTATGCTAAGAATTGGTCCGCTTATACCGATCCTAACTATGGAAAGATATTAAGTACAGATAGAGATTGGACAGTTGATGCAAAGAAGATGAAGCTAACAAACAATGCTTATTTTATGCATTGCTTGCCTGTTCGTAGAAATATGATTGTAACTGATGAGGTGATAGATAGTCCACAGTCGATAGTAATTCAGGAAGCTGCAAATCGCGTAGTTTCAGCTCAGGTTGTACTAAGCGAAATATTGAAAGGTTAATAGATTCGATACTATGAAGAACAAAGGTCATATCGAAGAGATTAAAGTTGTTAAAATAGGTGGCAATATTGTTGATAATCCAACAGCTTTAGATGCTTTTTTAAAAGATTTCCACAAGCTAAAAGGGAAAAAGATATTGGTTCATGGTGGGGGAGTAATGGCTTCGAAGATGACCATCGATTTAGGTTTAGAAACCACTATGATTAAAGGGCGAAGGGTAACCGACTTTGAAACATTGAAGTTAGTTACCATGGTATATGCTGGATGGATTAATAAAAACATTGTTGCACTGTTGCAGAAAAACGGATGCAATGCAATTGGGCTGTCAGGAGTGGATGCCAATGTTATTCCTGCTGTCAAGCGCTCTCCTCAACCAATTGATTATGGTTTTGTTGGAGACACTACGCCAAATAAAGTAAACACCAATTTTATTATCAACTTGTTGAATGATGATATCGTTCCAGTCTTCTGTGCGATTACGCACAATGAAAAAGGTTCGTTGCTAAATACGAATGCCGACACAATAGCCTACACCCTTGCAGTTGCTTTATCTGCAGTTGCAAAAACAAAGCTTTATTATTGTTTTGAAAAGGAAGGAGTGTTGCGCAATATAGATGATCCGAATAGTTTGATTCAGTCTATGACAAAATCAGAATGCGATACTTTTCAAAAAGATGACATAATAGCGGGGGGTATGATTCCAAAACTTTACAATTCCTTCAATGCAATTGAAGAGGGTGTTTCCGAAGTGATTGTTTTGCATGCACAAAACCTCCTCAGCGAAAGGGGTACAAAGCTAATTAAAGAAAATGAAAACAGTTAATAAAACATACTTCATCGAGGCTACACAATTGCTACGTAAGTTAGTTACCATACCCTCTTTGTCGGGTGAAGAAAATTTACGTGCTGATTATATAACAAACTTTTTTGCTGAAAAAGATATCAAAGTAGAACGCATTGCAAATAATATCATTGTTAAGCAACCCAACTTCGATTCATCGAAACCAACGTTCATGCTTAATTCGCATATCGATACTGTAGCACCAGCAAAAGGATACACTTTCGATCCTTTCAACCCACCTTTGTCTGATGAAGTAATAAATGGACTTGGTAGCAACGACGCTGGCGCAAGTGTTGTATGCTTATTGCAAACATTTTTATATTTCTATTCTCAAGAACTACCTTTCAATCTCTTATTAGTACTATCTGCGGAAGAAGAAAACTCGGGAGTAAACGGAATGCGCAAATTGAGAAACGAATTGTCGTTTGTTGACTTTGCAATAGTTGGTGAACCTACTGGCATGCTTGCTGCCATTGCAGAACGTGGATTGCTTGTGATAGATGGTGAAGCCAAAGGTAAAAGTGGTCATGCCGCCAGAAATGAAGGAATAAATGCAATTGATATTGCAATAGAAGATATCCGCACACTGCAGTCTGTGAAGTTTGACAAAGTATCGCCTACAATGGGAGAGGTTAAACTTACTGTTACACAAATAAATGCTGGCACACAACACAATGTAGTGCCCGATAGCTGTACGTTTGTAGTGGATATTCGCCCAACTGATTACTATACCAACCCCGATATTATGGAGCAATTGCAAGCGATATGCAAAAGTGAATTGACAGCTCGCTCACTCACCAATAAAAGCTCAGGCACACCCCAAGATCATATTTTAATGACTTGCTTGAATAAACTTCAAACAGAAACTTATGTTTCCCCCACCACTTCCGATTGGATGCGTCTCAATTGTCCTGCCATTAAAATGGGTCCTGGAGAATCGGAACGTTCTCATCAATCGGACGAATTTGTTTACACTTCTGAAATAAAACAAGGAATAGAAGGCTACATTACATTCGTAGAAGAGCTCGCAAACATTTACAAAATATATAATTAAGAAAAAACGGTATCTTCTAAAAGAGACAACTGTTTCAAACATAAAAAATACTACAATGTCAAAAATCTGGAACAAAGGCTTCGATGCCAACAAAGCTGTTTTAAACTTTACTGTAGGAAAAGACAGAGAACTTGATTTGCGTTTGGCAAAATATGATATTATTGGTTCATTAGCTCACATTAAAATGCTAACGAAGATAGGGCTAATGGAAGCCAGTGAAGAAAAAATATTGCGTGCTGAACTTCAAAGCATTTTAAAAGAAGTAGAGAAAGGCAACTTCACGTTGGATGACGATGCTGAGGATATACATTCACAGGTTGAGTCGATGTTGATTGCAAAACTAGGAGAAGTAGGCAAGAAAATTCATTCAGGACGTTCACGTAACGATCAAGTGTTGGTTGACCTCAAGCTTTTTCTTAAAGATGAAATACTGAGTGTTAAAGAGGGAGTTGTCTCTCTTTTCGATTTATTGCAAAATCTGAGCGAAGAGCACAAACATGTTCTGATGCCAGGATATACGCATGGACAGATTGCTATGCCTTCGTCTTTTGGCTTGTGGTTTGGAGCTTATGCTGAAACGCTTGTTGATGATATGCACACATTGGTAGCTGCTTGGAATGTTACTAACCAGAACCCATTGGGCTCCGCTGCAGGCTACGGTAGCTCTTTTCCAATTGACAGAGAAATGACAACGCAAGAGCTCAACTTTGCCACAATGAACTACAATGTCATTGCTGCACAAATGGGTAGAGGCAAGACAGAGCGCATCCTTGCCCAAGCAATGGCAAATATTGCCTTTACATTGAATAAGCTGGCAGACGACAACTGCATGTACCTCTCTGGCAACTATGCATTCATCTCTTATCCGCAGGAGCTTACCACTGGGTCGAGCATAATGCCACATAAAAAGAACCCTGATGTGTGGGAGCTGATACGTGCCCATAGCAATAGATTGCAAAGCTTGCCCAATGAGTTGACGCTAATGACAACTAATATACCTCACGGATATCATCGCGACTATCAATTACTGAAAGAGGTGCTGTTCCCAGCAATAGAAACCTTGAAGGAGTTGTTGACGATGTCATGCTTTATGTTGGAAAATGTATCTGTCAACAATACTATTTTGGACGATGCAAAATACAACTATCTCTTTACCGTAGAAGAAGTAAATAAACGAGTGTTAGCCGGCACAACTTTTCGTGATGCTTACATACAAGTAGGGCAGGAGGTGCAAAACAACCAATTTGTTTCCAGCAAAGAGGTAAATCACACCCATCAAGGTAGTATTGGGAATTTGTGTAACAAAGAAATTAAAGAGAAAATGGAAAATGTGTTGAATGATTTTTCTTGAGGTAAGTATATTCACGCAGTATATAGTGTCTGCCAGGTCTGCCAGAAAATATTTGTTTTTAGGTCTTTGATGAGGATTGATGACTAATGCCACTTCTTACGGGGTTTTGGCTTAGTGCTATACAATTTGCATTTCAATCTGAAGGCTGACATAATTCAGCCCAAGATGAAACCTTGGGATATGATTTGCCAGTTAATAATCTTGAAGGCACGGATAAATATCCGTTGAAATGCAATCAGCAAAAGCAACCTCATCTTCACCTGACACAGGAACACCCAAAAAAGTTATAAAAAAAGAGGATGTTGCTACCATAGACATCCTCTTTTATATTTTAATACGCTGAATTTGAAAAGCCAAAAGACTTAAATTTTTTCGTCAATCGCATCAATTTTTTTGATAATCAATTCCAGTTCAGCTTTTATGTTTTCTATTTTGTTGTTCATATCATCCACCAAAACATTTCCCTTTTTAGAAGAACTTGACAAAAATCCAACATTGTTTTCATAGGTTTGAAGCTCTGATTTCATTCGTTCAAATTGGCGCATAAGCTTATCACGTTCGTGATATACTTGACCACGTGAATTGTCTGATCTTGTCATTTCGGTGATATTAGATTTGAATGTTTCTAATTTTCGCTCCGACTTGTCAATCTTCAATCGAGCATACTGAATATCTGTAGCTTCTAAGAATTCTTTATATGCTTTATCTTTATCGTTATACGGAACGTAGCCTACTGCTTGCCATTCAGTCATTAAATCTCGCAAAGTTTTTAAAGCATCTTCATCTGAGAGGTTAGTGTCAATATTTTTTATCTTCTCGTTTATCTCCTTTTTCAGGTTTAGGTTTTCAACCTCTTCTTGACGTTGCGATTTTGCATAAAGTTTCTTTTGCTCAAAGAAATGGTCGCATGCAGCAATAAAACGTCTCCAAATGCTTGATGAATTTCTTCTCGGAACCATGCCAATTTCTTTCCATTCGCGTTGAATGGCAATCATATCCTGTGTCGTATTTTTCCAATCCTGACTGTCTTTCATGGCTTCGGCACGTTCGCAAAGTTCAATTTTCTTTTTCAAGTTCTCTTCAAGTTCACCTCTAATTGACTGATAAAATGTGTTTTTGTGTTTAAAAAACAAATCACAAGCTGCTCTATAACGTTGAAATATCCGTTTATTTACTTTTCGTGGTGCATAACCAATTTCTCTCCATTGGGCTTGCAAGTCTAATACCTCGCGCATCTTTATTTCCCAATCTTTTGCTATTTTTAAAACAGAAAAGTCAATGCTCTCTAACTGCTCACATATCGCAACTTTCTTCTCATAATTCTCGTTCTCTTTATCTTTCAACGTCTCTATATGAGCCTGATAATTTTTATTGATCAGTGCAGAAGCTTCTTTAAAACGTTGCCATATTACTTCCCTGTCTTTGCGGGCTACAGGACCTATATCACGCCAGTCTCTGTGTAGTTTCTGCAATTGGTGAAAAGCAGATACAATATCTTCTTCTTCTGTTAATTTTTCAGCCGACTCGCACAATGCCGATTTTGTTTCAAGATTTTTCTTGAAATCATAATCCCTAAACTCATTATGGATGCGCACTAAATCGTAAAACTTTTCAACTTGTTCTTGAAACAAATTCCATAGTTCATGCTCCTTTCCGTGAGGCACAAGTCTTATGTTGTTCCACTCTTGTTGCAACGATTTAAAATCTTGGTACACCCTATTAAAATCGTCCTGACTCTCTGTTAAGGTTTTCACCTCTTCTATTATAGCCAATTTGCGGGCCAAGTTTTTTTCTTTTGTTTTCTCCTCATCAGCAGCAATTTGTTTCCTTTTTTCGGCTAATACTTGCAGAAGGCTTTTTCCTTCAGCATGGAGGTCTGACTCTTTTACGGCAAAGTTCTCTTCTTTTCCACCTTCAGCTATAAAATTTTGTTTCTGAACATCCATCTCTTTCTTTGCTTCATTCAAAAAAAGATATTGAAACTTCTCTAACTCTTTACGTGAAAATGCGTTTCTATTTGATAGATCTCTCAACTTAGTTACAATTTCTGCAAATGTCAATGAGGCTGCAGCATCGCTCTTTTTATTCGAGTCTTCACTCTTGTCTGCTACAGTTTCTTCCTTCTCCTCCTTCTGGGTATCTTCTAACTGCAAAGATGGTTCATCAGCTTTAATTGTCTCTTGTTTGTCTTCAACAGGAACATCTTTTACCTCCTCTTCCAATTTCTCTTTGCCCTCACCAGATGCTTTCTCTTCATCTTGAGGCTTGCTGGTTGACTCCTTCTCCTCTTCTTTCACTAAGTCAGTGGCTTCATCAGCATCAGTTATTGCCTCTTCTTCAGATGCTGTTTCTGTTTCAGAAGGAGTTTGAACTTCAGTCTCATCAATTAGTTGTTGAGAAGATTCTTGCTCGGTTAACTCTTGTTTTTGATCCTTGTTTTCTTCCATTTCAGTATCTGAAACAGGTGTAATGTTAGAGACCTTCAAATCTCTGTTTTCTAAATTGTCATTTGCATTCATTGGGTCGTTCCTGTTTTTTTAATTGTAAATCTTATCATCGATTATACAAATCTGTTTGTCATCATTCCGCAATTATTTGTCAATAAATAAATCGAGCAATGAGTTGTTTAACTATATCCATTACAAATTAAAGCATTTTTTCTGTAATATGAGAGTTTTGGTTTGTTTATTTGAAAGTTTAACGAAAATGCGCCACTTTTTTTATAATCCCCTTCAAATAATCGCCCTATAACAAAATAATGTTTCTATATTTGTGTAAGTTAAATCATAAAAGTATTATATTATGAATGAATTAATTATTAAATATGCAATTTCAAAGAAGATGAAGCTGCAAGCGTTGATTGTTGCCATCTATCTCTTACTTCTTTCATTGGGCATGGCAATTTTAGAAATGACAAAGTCACACTACGAAGTCTATTTCTTTATAGGTATAATTGGTGTCATTATTTCTCTCTCGTTAATTATATCCGTTACCATTTCTCAGCCAAAACCGTTAGTTATTTTGAACAACGAATTTTTGACGTTCAACTTCCCCCTTCAGCGACTGAATGCAATTATCAATTGGGAGCAAGTAAGTCATATAGGAATTGGACTCAGCTTCATAACTCTTGTGGTTGATGATAAACAACTAAATGTTGATTTAGAAATTCTTAGGTATCACGATTTAAAAGTGCTCAAATCAAAGTTAATGGAAATTGCAGAAGCGCACAACATACCGTATAATAACATTTAATACACATTGATGAGTGGTCTACTCTGAAAAATGAACTTCACTCATCTTTGCCCTTAAACTCCCTTTAAAGATTATTTTTGCAGGGAATAGATTGTTGGGTTTTCATCTTCATTACAAAGAACAAAAAAAGACTGATAGCCAGCATTTGAAGCTTTTATATGTGGACACACCCTTTAATATTTTGCTAAGTTTGTTGAAGTCTAACCTTGTGTTTTGAGAAAACTTTTTTCAATTTTATTTTGTGTTTAGCTTGTGTTTGCCCAAAAACGCTTAGTTTTGAGTCTTTGATAAGAAAAGTGCGAAGACTGTTTTGTGTTAATTAGGTTGTTCTCATGCAACCTTTTAACCTTATATTCATCTTATAATAAAGATGTACTATTATTTCACTTATAATTAATTGTTATGAAAACTCTTATTTTTTCTCTTGCTTCATTGCTTTCAGTTCTATTTATTGCCGGTTCGTGCGATAAAAACATAGACATTGATGACAAATCAGACAAATTGCCCGATCCCATGAAGATAGAATTGCGCTCAATCGAATCTTCCATGGTCGAATCAGATCAGGCTTTTGCATTCGATTTTTTTTCATATGTGTTTGATGAAGAGAAAAAAGATAAGAATGAAAACTTCATGGTGTCTCCATTTAGTTTAAGCATGGCTTTGGCAATGACGTGGAATGGAAGCGCAAACGAAACAAAAGAAGCCATACAAAACACCCTCAACTTCGGAGAGTGGACAGATGTTGAGGTAAATAGTTATTTCAAAAAGCTAAGGGAAGCCTTTGTCAAAACTGACCCTTCAACCAAGTTGGCAATAGCCAATTCAATATGGACCAACGAGTCTATCAAAATATTACCCAACTTTATAGCACTCAATCAAGATTATTACAATGCCACAGTTCAGTCAGTAAGTTTTACCGATCCTACTACAGTTAAACTCATAAACAAATGGGCATTCGACAATACGGAAGGTTTGATAAAGGATGTGTTAGATAAAACCAACCCAAATGCTTTGATGTATCTATTAAATGCACTTTATTTTAAAGGTATTTGGACATCCGAATTTGATGCTAAAAACACCTCCAAAATAATTTTTCACAACGATGATGGTAAAGAACCCAAAGTGGATATGATGTTTCAAAATTCACATTTCAACTACACACACGATGAAACAATGCAACTGGTGGAGCTCCCCTACGGAAATCAAGCTTTTAATATGATGGTGCTTTTACCCAAAGAAGGTAAAAACCTTACCGATATAACCCAAGCCCTACAAAACAAAGAATATTGGAGTAACATGATAAACAGATTGCGCGATACAAATATCGATCTCTTCATACCAAAATTTAAAACAGAATACAGCAAAAAAATGAATAGTGTACTCATCGACATGGGCATGGGGATTGCATTTGACTCAGAAAAAGCAAATTTTTCTCGCATGTCCGATGTACAATCATTTATATCATTTGTTCAGCAGTTCACCTATATTGCTACAGACGAGGTAGGTACTGAAGCAGCTGCAGTAACGGTAGTGGGTATGGAAACTACCAGCATGCCCGCACAACCCGAGAAAATTACTTTCAAAGTCGACAAACCTTTTATTTATTTAATTCAAGAAAAATCAACTGGGTCTATTCTTTTCATGGGATCGATTAAGAGCTTGTGAGGTATCTGACTACTGTGATATAGTATTTATATTTTATTAATAACTTACACGTGTTGCAATATATGCAATACGTGTTTTTTATTGCTGATATTTGAAACACACAATACAGCGAGTGGTAAACAGTTGTTTTTTTTGCAAATAGAGTAAATATTATTTATAAAAACAACCATTTATTGCTCAAAAGTTAAAGCATTGATAAATAGGAGTGTAATATTTTAAAAAGAAAAGTTATCAACAATTGCGAAAATAGAGTGATTTATTTTGGTCATAATGAGAAGTTTTTTATAATATTGTATTTCCATATAGGGAAAGTGTTTTTTTAACATCAGAAAATTGAGCGCATCGCTTACGGAGGTATATAAATTATAAATATTGTAACAAATTTAAATCAATGAAAAGAAGGATTTACACATTTAACGAAGCATTTAAGGCTTCACACGCTTATTTTAAATGGGATGAGTTGGCTGCAAAGGTTTGGGTAAGTAAGTATGCTCTGAAAGATAGTGAGGGCAATATCTATGAGGAGACCCCCAGAGATATGCATTGGCGTTTGGCAAAAGAGATTGCCAGAATTGAAAAGAAATACCCAAACCCAATAAGTGAAGAGGATTTGTTTTATCTTTTCAATAAATTTGATTACATCATACCACAGGGTAGTCCCATGACGGGTATTGGTAATAATTTTCAGGTTGCATCGCTTTCTAATTGTTTTGTTATTGGGATGGAAGGTGCTGCAGACTCCTATGGTGCCATTATTAGAATTGATGAGGAGCAGGTTCAATTGATGAAGCGACGTGGTGGAGTGGGGCACGATCTTTCGCATATCAGGCCTAAGGGATCAGCCGTAAAAAACTCGGCACTTACGTCAACTGGCTTGGTGCCTTTTATGGAGCGCTACTCAAATTCGACGCGTGAGGTTGCACAGGATGGTCGTCGTGGTGCGCTTATGCTTACAGTATCTATCAAGCATCCCGATTCGGAAGATTTTATTGATGCCAAGATGGAGCAGGGTAAGGTGACGGGTGCAAATGTGTCGGTGAAAATTGATGATGATTTTATGAAGGCTGTTGCAAATGATGAAATGTACACGCAGCAATATCCTATTGATGCAGAGCAACCTAAATACTCAAAAGAGATTAAGGCAAAGGATTTGTGGACGAAGATTGTGCATAATGCATGGAGATCGGCAGAGCCAGGAGTTTTGTTTTGGGACACTATAATAAACGAATCGGTGGCAGACTGTTATGCCGACTTAGGTTTTAATACGGTTGCAACAAATCCTTGTGGTGAAATTCCATTGTGTCCTTATGATAGCTGTCGCTTGTTGGCTGTTAATTTATACTCGTATGTAGTGAATCCATTTAAGAAGGATGCTTATTTTGATTTTGAGCTGTTTGCAAAGCATATTAAATTGGCACAACGAATTATGGATGACATTATTGATTTGGAGGCTGAGAAGATTGAAGTAATTCTGGACAAGATAAATAATGACCCAGAGACGGAAGAGGTGAAAAGCTCTGAGCGTAATTTATGGGAAAAAATAACGAAAAAAACCCTTCAAGGGCGTAGAACTGGTTTGGGAATAACTGCCGAGGGAGACATGTTGGCAGCAATGGGCTTGAGATATGGAACAGAGGAAGCAACTGATTTTTCGGAAAAGATTCATAAAAGTTTAGCTTTAAGTGCTTATGCCTCATCGGTTGAGATGGCCAAAGAGCGTGGAGCATTTGAGATTTATGATAAAGATAGGGAAAAGAATAATCCATTTATAAAAAGATTGAAGGGCGCCGATGAAAAACTATATGACGATATGGTTAAGTATGGCAGACGAAATATTGCATGTCTCACTATTGCTCCAACTGGCACGACAAGCCTGATGGCACAAACTACATCTGGCATAGAGCCTGTTTTTATGCCTGTATATAAACGTAGACGTAAAGTGAATCCTAATGATGCTAAATCGAGGGTTGATTTTGTGGATGAAAATGGTGATTCGTGGGAAGAGTTTGTAGTGTTTCATCATAAATTCCGCATTTGGATGGAAGCTAATGGTCATTCTACTCACAGAGATTACAGCAATGAACAGCTGGACGAGTTGGTTGCAAAATCTCCTTACTATAAGGCTACGTCGAACGATGTAGATTGGTTGCAAAAAGTGAAAATGCAAGGACGGGTTCAAAAATGGGTAGATCACTCCATAAGTGTGACTATCAATTTACCTAATGATGTGTCTGAAGAGCTGGTTGGCGAACTTTATTTAGAAGCTTGGAAGAGTGGGTGTAAGGGTTGTACCGTGTATCGTGATGGTTCTCGTGCAGGAGTTTTAATTGCAAATGATGAGGAGAAAAAGGAGGAAGATTGCTTTGAACTTCCTAAGGTGGTGACTTCTCGTCCAACAGAATTGCCTGCTGATA
>JAQVZQ010000043.1 GCA_028708095.1 Dysgonamonadaceae bacterium | reverse complement strand
CTTTGCCCACAGATTTGCTTGCCCAGGACATACGTGAAGCGATATTCCATATAGGAGAGATAGTTGGGGAAATAAATACAGAGGAGATATTGGGTAATATTTTCAGCAAGTTTTGTATCGGAAAGTAGTTACATTTCCTTTACTACTCTAAACCCTTCTTTTTCTTGCTTTTAGGCGGTTTTTACTTCCTTTTTTTGTTGCTAAGTTTCCTTTTTTTTGCTTATATTTGTTTCTAATCTGTTGTTGATAGCAACAGTTTTGTTGGTAGCAACAAGATTTTTAGCAACAGGCGAAATCATGTTACATAGAGATACGCCCCGATACAAAGGGGTATTCTCTGAGACATTTTTGAGCCAAAAAGGAAAACACCATGAGCAGCAGTATAGAAGTTCCAAAGATTTGTCAGGACTGCGGAAAGTCTTTCATCGCAAAGACTACCGTTACCAAATTTTGTAGCCACAAGTGCGCCTCCCGAAACTACAAGAAGCGCAAGCGAGAAGGAAAGATTGAGGAGGTTGCCCCTATCGTGGTACAGAGAATTGAATACAATCAGGAACAGTTAAAGCACAAAGATTTTTTGAGTGTTGATGAAACCTGCAAGCTCTTAGGTGCAAGCCGCATGACAATCTATCGGCAGATAAAAGCCGGAAACATCCGAGCGGCAAAGATTGGCAGTCGCACAATCATCAAGAGAACCGAAATCGATAAACTGTTTCAGATATGAAGGTAACACTAAGACAACGCAATCAGGGCGGACAGACCAGCTTATACCTCGACTATTACCACAAGGGCAAGCGGAAAACCGAATACCTGAAATTGTACCTCAACCCCAATGCGAAAACCAAGGAGGAAAAAGTGGTCAACAAAAAGACCATGCAATTAGCCGAAACTATCAGGGCGCAAAGACAAATCGAAATCCAAAACGGTGTGTATGGCTTTCGTGATCAGGAGAAGCAAAAAGGCAGCTTCCTTTCCTACATTGAATTGCTTGCACAACAGAGAGACGACAGCCCCGGCAATCATGGCAATTGGACCAGCATGATTAAGCACCTGAAAGCCTTTTGCACCTATGATTTATCTTTCACCGAAGTTGACAGGCAATTGTACTGGAAGTCAGTAAGACAACAAAATTTGCCCGTAACAATCAAGTACCCTGAAATGGTTGCAGAAATGCTCCCCTACTTTGAAGGCAACGAGATTCCTGATTACGGTAAAGACAATCTTTGGTTTTTATGATCACTTCGACAACCATATATATCAAAAACATGGTCTGTCCTCGCTGTATAATGTCAGTGAAGTCCATTTTACAAGACCTTTCCATTCAATTCAATAATATCGCTTTAGGTCAAGTGGAAATGGCGGAAGAAATGACAAAGTATCAACGTGCATTATTAGAGGAACGTCTTCTTGCAGTAGGTTTTGAATTGCTCGAGCCGGGCAAGTCAGCCATCATATCGAAAATAAAGACCGTGGTAATTGAACAGATTCATTACTCAAACGAGCCAATTTCTGTCAATTTCTCAAACCTTATCTCCAACAAACTTCATCATGAATATGCTTACCTAAGTCGTCTATTCTCTTCAATTGAAGGTATCACCATCGAAAAATTCATTGCCAAGCAAAAAATCGAAAGAGTGAAGGAACTTTTGTTCTATGGCCAAATGTCCCTTTCTGAAATTGCCCATGACATGAATTACAGTAGCGTAGCACATCTTTCATCTCAGTTCAAGAAAGAAACAGGTATGACACCTACTCAATTTAAGTCTCAGGAAAATCCAAACAGAAAATCCCTGGATGATCTTCAATCTTAATTTCACAAATCAAAGTCAAAATTATGTAAACCATTAATGCAGCCCAATGACCAATTTTGTATCTGTAATAATCAAGAATTGACCTATGATAACAAAAGCATACAAAATTGAAGGAATGACGTGCGGAGGATGCGTTGCGAGTGTCAAAAAACAGCTCGATGAATCAGAATTAATTTCAGAAACTAACATCCAACTTGACTTTCCTCAAGCTAAAATATCATTTGCAAACGAGTTAGAAATTGAAACACTTCAGTCAATTATTAATAAAGCCGGCAATTATACCATCAAGCAAAATGGGGAGGAATCAAAAAACATGGAGTTGTCACTTCCTGAAAAGAGTATCCACACCTACAAACCTTTGCTATTTATTGTTGGTTTTATCTTGGTAGTAAGCGCATTAAGTCAATTTCCATTCTCTTCCTTTTCAGCCATGTTATGGATGCGGCATTTTATGGCTGGCTTCTTTATTGTTTTTTCGTTTTTCAAATTATTGAATCTTCAAGGGTTTGCTAACTCTTATAGCATGTATGACATTGTTGCAGCAAAATGGAAATCTTGGGGTTACATATACCCTTTTGTTGAGTTGGCTCTCGGACTTCTTTACCTAACTAATATTGCCCCATTAGTTACCAATTTGAGTACCTTCTTAATCTTAGGTATAAGTAGTATAGGGGTAATAAAAAGTAATTTGGATAAGAGAAAGATTAAATGCGCTTGTTTAGGGGATGTTTTCAACTTACCAATGAGCACAGTTACAATTGTTGAAGACCTTTCAATGATAGGCATGTCATTGATTATGCTTCTTCAAAACCGAATCTTGTAAACAAAAGTCAAAATTCTATAAAACATCCTTCTTTTAATTTCCTATTTTTGCTTTAGGTGAAAAGAATAATCTCCATATCGCTAGCTTTGCTCATGTTGGTTTCCAACGTGGATTTCTCTATGAACACCCACTTTTGCGGTGGTGAAGCGGTTGAGACCTCTTTTTCAATCGGGCTTCATAATCCTGATTGCGGTATGGCAGATATGGATGGAGATTGCAAAAAAGAACCATCCTCAGAAGAACAGGTGAACCCTAAACCTTGTTGTGAAAATCAACATGAGGTACTTCAGTTAGATGAGAATGCAAATCTTCAAGCCTTCTCTGTTGATGTGAATCCTGTTTTCTTTGTTGCTTTCATTCACACTTATATTCAGCCGGTTCTATTTACTGATCAAGCTTTTGTTCATAACACTTATTACTCTCCTCCCATACCTGATAAGGATATTCAAGTCCTTTTTCAGACCTTTTTAATTTAAACCGCATAGTACAATTTGATGTTCCTGGTCTTGTGACTATGGAGCATAGTGGCATTTCCTGCCATTGAACAATTCTTTTCTGTTCAATCAAATTCAATTGTATTATGCTCAATAAAATCATAAAATATTTCTTAGAGAATAAGTTGGTCACTGTTCTCGTCCTTACAGGTTTTGTATCCTGGGGAATTGTAACTGCTCCATTTGGATGGCAAGTGGGTGCATTGCCTTCTGATCCCGTTCCGGTAGATGCCATACCAGACATAGGAGAAAACCAACAAATCGTTTTTACCCAATGGGCTGGCCGTTCACCACAGGATATTGAAGATCAAATCTCTTATCCTTTAACTACCTATTTATTAGGTATCCCAGGAGTAAAATCTATCAGAAGTTCATCCATCTTCGGTTTTTCCAGTATTTATATCATCTTCTCCGAAGATGTAGAGTTCTATTGGTCACGTTCCAGAATACTCGAAAAACTCAACTCACTACCCTCTGGCTTACTCCCTGATGCCGTACAGCCTGCATTGGGCCCAGATGCCACCGCCTTAGGGCAGGTGTATTGGTACACCATTGAAGGAAGGGACAAAAACGGAAATCCAACTGGCGGTTGGGATTTGCACGAAATCCGCACAGTTCAGGACTTCTATGTGAAGTATGGTTTAAATGCAACAGAAGGCGTTTCAGAAGTTGCTTCCATTGGCGGTTTTATTCAGGAATACCAAATTGATGTAAATCCTGACGCTTTGAAAGCCTACAACATCCCCTTGCATAAAGTCATGCAGGCAGTACAAAAATCCAATAAGGATGTTGGTGCAAAGACCATAGAAATCAATCAGGCTGAATATTTAGTTCGTGGTTTAGGATATGTCAAGAAAGTAGAAGACATAGAAAAGGCAGTAGTTGCAGTACAAGACAATGTGCCTATAAGGATAAAAGACATTGGTGTAGTATCTCTTGGCCCCGCTACAAGACGAGGTATTTTGGACAAAGATGGTGCTGAAGTAGTAGGTGGCGTTGTAGTAGCTCGATATGGAGCGAATCCCTTGCAGGTCATCAACAATGTAAAAGCCAAAATTATTGAAATAGCACCCGGCCTTCCCAAGAAAACATTGGCTGACGGTAGAGAAAGCCAGCTTACAATTGTCCCGTTTTATGATCGCTCAGAATTGATCTATGAAACCTTAGGTACACTGGAAGAAGCCTTGTCGCTGGAAATTCTCATTACCATTCTGGTGGTGATTGTGATGGTATATAACCTAAGAGCTTCATTCCTTATTTCCAGCCTTTTGCCCATTGCCGTGCTCATGGTGTTTATTGCCATGCGATACTTTGGTGTCGATGCGAATATTGTAGCACTATCAGGAATAGCCATTGCCATCGGAACAATGGTGGACTTAGGTATTATTCTTTCTGAAAATATCATCAAGCATATTGATGAAGCCCCACCAAGCCAAAAACTAATTGATACCATTTACAATGGAGCATCAGAGGTGGCCACTGCGATATTAACGGCTGTCTCTACCACAATTGTGAGTTTTGTCCCTGTATTTACCATGCAGGCAGCAGAAGGCAAGCTGTTTGGTCCTCTGGCTTTTACAAAGACTTTTGCCCTTTTAGCTGCATTGATCGTTTCATTGCTGATTTTACCAACGCTGGCACATTGGTTTTTTGGATTCAATATCAAAAACAAGTTTTTAAGAAAGTATGGTCATTACGGCTTAGTGCTTATTGGAATTATTAGCCTCTTTATTGGACAGGTTTGGACGGGAGTGTTACTAATTCTATTTGGAATCATCGGTATTGTAAAAAATATTGAACAGCTCAAAAATGCTTCACTTCCGACTGTAATAAAGTTCTTACTCAAGTATGCGGAATTAATCATTGTCCTGTTGGGAGTCATTTGGTTGCTGGCAAAATATTGGTTACCACTAGGTGCATCTAAATCCCTTCTCCTCAACTTTGTTTTTGTTGCCCTATTGGTCGGTGTTATACTCGGTGCGTTTAGGCTATTGGAATTTCAATACAAAAAAATCCTCACTTGGTGTTTAAATAACAAAATCAAGTTTTTGATTATCCCGACTATACTCATCCTATTAGGTGCAAATATTTGGCTTGGCTTCAATGCTGTTTTTGGTTTTGTCTCCAAGGGTTTTGAGAAGGTTGGATGGAATTTGGATCAGACCAAAGGATGGTCAGCCATGTCCCAAACCTTTCCAGGTATAGGAAAGGAATTTATGCCTTCTCTGGATGAAGGCAGCTTTCTGTTGATGCCAACCTCAATGCCTCATTCCGGAGTAACATTCAATCGAAAGATAGTAGGCCAGTTGGATATGCTACTAACCAGTATCCCCGAAGTAGAGCTAACGGTTGGTAAACTCGGACGGGTAGAATCAGCCCTTGACCCAGCCCCTATTTCTATGTATGAAAACATTATCAATTACAAGCCAGAATATATTCTGAACAAAAAAGGACACAGGCAAAGGTTTAAAGTAGATAAAAACAATCGCTTTATAACAGTTTCTGGTGATTCACTAACCAATCAAGAAGGGTTAAGTAAAGGCATTGAAGCCAAGGAACTCATTGCAGATGAAAATGGGGAGTACTATCGCAATTGGCGTGATCACATTCAATCACCTGATGATATTTGGAATGAGATAGTAAAAGCCACCAAACTACCAGGTGTCACCTCAGCACCTAAGCTTCAACCGATTGAAACTCGGTTGGTCATGCTCCAAACGGGGATGCGAGCTCCTATGGGAATCAAGGTATATGGCCCTGACCTGAAAACAATAGAGAACTTTGGATTGCAGTTGGAGAATGTTCTAAAAGAAGTGCCTTCTGTAAAGGCAGAAGCAGTATTTGCGGATAGAATTGTAGGTAAGCCCTACATACACCTCAACATAAATAGGGATGAAATCTCGCGATACGGATTGAACATTGAGGATGTTCAACAGACCATAGAAACCGCAATTGGTGGAATGAAAATAACCTCTACTGTAGAAGGCCGTGAACGATTTCCTGTAAGGGTTCGCTATCCAAGAGAATTGAGGGATGACCCGGAAGCATTGGGTAAAATACTAATGCCGACACCCACAGGTGCTCAAATTCCATTATCTCAAATCATTGACTTTGAATATGTAAGGGGCCCACAAGCGATAAAAAGTGAAGAAACCTTTCTGGTTGGCTATGTACTGTTTGATAAACGTGATGGTTTCTCGGAAGTCACTGTGGTAAACGATGCTCAACGCACGATTCAGGATAAAATTGATTCAGGTGAACTGACCGTACCTGCTGGTGTGAGCTATAAGTTTTCAGGGAGTTATGAAAATCAGGTGAGGGCAGAAAAACGACTTTCTATCATTGTTCCTTTGGTATTAGGCATTGTATTTCTCATTCTTTATTTCCAGTTCCGTTCGGTATCCACTTCATTAATGGTATTTACAGGTATTGCAATGGCTTTTAGCGGTGGCTTTATCATGCTATGGCTCTATGGGCAAAGTTGGTTTGCAGACTTCTCAGTCTTCGGCACAAATTTTCGTGATTTATTCCAAATACACACCATTAATCTGAGTGTGGCCGTTTGGGTTGGGTTTATTGCCCTCTTTGGAATAGCAACTGACGATGGAGTATTGATGGCTACTTATCTGGATCAAAGCTTTGATAGAAATAAAACAGATAATATAAAAGGAATAAGAGCAGCAACAGTGGAAGCAGGACAGCGCAGAATAAAGCCAGCAGTAATGACAACTGCCACGACCATCATTGCTTTACTACCTATCCTCACTTCTACTGGTAGAGGTTCAGATATTATGATACCCATGGCATTGCCTACTGTTGGTGGGATGCTATTTGCTGCCATCACTTATTTCATAGTTCCGGTGATTTACTGCTGGAGAGAAGAACGTAAAATTTCAAAAGGCCAATCATGAAAAAAATAATCATAATCATATTCACGGCATTTGGCTTTTCCACATTAACAAATGCTCAGTCGTTAGATGACTATTTCAAGTTAGCGGCAGAAAACAATCCGGGATTGCAGGCTAAATACAAATCCTTTGAAGCTGCTATGCAAAAAGTAACACAAGTTAGCAGTTTGCCAGACCCCAATCTTTCCTTCGGTTATTTCGTGTCTCCAGTGGAAACAAGAGTGGGGCCGCAACGAGCAAGGTTTTCTTTGACACAAATGTTTCCATGGTTCGGCACTTTAAAAGCCCAGGAAGATGCTGCTACTTTAATGGCAGAAGCAACATATCAAGAGTTTTTAGATGCCCGAAACAAATTGTACTACCAAGTATCAGCATCATATTATCCACTCTATGAGCTGCATAAGTTGATTTCCATTGAAGAAGAAAATCAACGCATCCTGTCCTCATACAAAGAGATAGCCACTATTCAATTTCAAAACGATAAAGGCTCAATGGTAGATGTATTGCGGGTGGATATTATGCTCAAAGATGCAACTAGTAATTTGTCTATACTGGAACAAAAGCAAAAACCTCTTGTAACTCGTTTTAATAAGCTTTTGAATCGGTCTGATGACGACAATATTGTTGTTCAGGACTCTTTATTCACTTTTAGTTTACCTGCAAACTATCGTAAAGACTCGTTACTCGCGTCCAATCCTATTCTTGATGAATTGGAGTTGAAAATTGAAGCAAGTAAAGCAAGTGAACAAGCCGCAATCAAGCAGGGTCTTCCAAAACTTGGTGTAGGCTTAGATTATGTAATCGTAGGTCAACGTACGGATGTGTCATTACCTGATAATGGTCAAGATGTATTTATGCCAATGGTGTCTGTGAGCCTTCCAATTTTCAGAGGAAAATATAAAGCAGCACAAAAAGAAGCTCAACTCATGCAAGAATCTTATTCCCTGCAAAGAGAAGAAGCTGCTAACAGGCTAATCAGTTCCTATGACATGATTTGGTTCGAGATCCAAAAACAGATTGAGTTGATACAGTTATACGAAGAACAAATACAGGAGTCTAGGCAATCATTAAACCTTTTATTCTCTGCTTACAGCACTTCGGGAAAAGACTTTGAAGAAGTACTTAGGATGCAACAACAAATATTAAAGTATCAAAAAATGAAAGCTACTGCCTTGTCGGAATACCACATCGCATTAGCAGAACTGGATTATATCACAGCTAAATCGAAATAATCATGGAAAATAAACATCATAATCATACAAACGAAGATCACAAGCATAGTCATGAACACCATGACCATAGTAATCATAATAATGGCCATGAATCTCATGACCATCACCAGGGACATCATGCCCACATGATTGAAGATTTCAAAAAACGCTTTTGGATTTCTTTAGTCATCACCCTGCCTATCGTAGTGCTTGCACCAATGATACAGGGATTAATCGGTTATGAACTTCGCTTCAATGGTGATCGATATGTTCAATTCGTGCTTTCATCCATTATTTTCTTTTATGGAGGTTGGCCATTCCTAAAAGGTCTCGCAGATGAAGTAAAAAAGAAAGCTCCGGGTATGATGACTTTGATTGCTTTAGCTATTTCAGTAGCCTATTTCTACAGTTCAGCTGTAGTATTTGGACTTGGTGGCAAAATCTTCTTTTGGGAACTCGCCAGCTTAATCGTCATCATGCTATTAGGCCACTGGATAGAGATGAAATCCGTTATGGGAGCTTCCAATGCCTTGCAGGAATTGGCCAAAATGATGCCTTCAACAGCTCGCAGAATTAAAGAAGATGGGGAGCATGAAGATGTGCCTATTGATAATTTAAAAGGCAATGACACCATACTGGTAAGACCAGGCGAAAAAATCCCTGCTGATGGTATCGTATTGGAAGGTGAAAGTCATGTAAATGAATCCATGCTTACTGGGGAATCAAAACCAGTAACCAAACATAGAAATGATCAGGTTATTGGTGGTTCGGTCAATGAAAATGGCACCTTAAAAATCAAAGTGAAGCATACGGGCAAAGATTCCTACTTGTCTAAGGTGATAGAAATGGTGAAAGAAGCTCAGGAAACGAAATCCAAAACCCAAAATCTGGCAGATAAAGCCGCTGCATGGTTATTCTACATCGCTTTAGGAGCAGGTATGACCACACTTGTAGTATGGTTGAGCCTCGGTAAAGACTTTGAATATGCATTAGAACGTATGGTAACCGTCATGATTATCTCATGTCCTCATGCTTTGGGCTTAGCTGTCCCTTTAGTAGTGGCCATTTCCACGGCTGTTTCTGCTAAAAATGGATTATTGATCAGAAACCGAACAGCATTTGAGAATGCAAGGAAACTAACCGCAATCATATTCGACAAAACAGGCACTTTAACCAAAGGTGAATTTGGGGTAACACGGTTTAAAAGTACTTTAGACAATTACTCGGACAATGAATTACTTCAAATTGCTGCGTCTATAGAAAATAGTTCTGAGCATCCTATAGCGGCAGGTATCGTTCGTAAGGCAAAAGCAAATGATTTGACTTTACAAGAGCCTGAGAACTTCCAAAATATTACAGGAAAAGGAATCAAGGCAAACCTAAAAGGACAGGAAATCAAAATTGTTAGTCCAGGAATGCTTACAGAGCAGGGATTTGACACTCCAGCTGATGCTTTTAAAACAGAGGATGAAACGGTAGTATTTGTTTTGATTGACAATTCATTGGCAGGATACATTGCCCTTGCAGACGAAATTCGACCAGAATCTTTATCAGCAATAAATACGCTAAAAGAGAGAGGTATAAAAGTTTACATGGCAACAGGTGATAACCAGCAAGTGGCAAAAGCAGTTAGCCAGCAACTCTCTTTGGACAACTTCTATGCAGAAGTACTCCCCGAAGACAAACAACGCATCATTAAAGAGCTTCAGGAAAAAGGTGAATTTGTAGCCATGACGGGTGATGGTGTAAATGATGCCCCTGCTCTTGCACAGGCTAATGTGGGGATTGCCGTTGGTTCGGGCACAGATGTAGCAGCCGAAACGGCTGATATTGTTTTGGTCAACAGTAACCCGAAAGACATTGCCAATTTGATTCTTTTCGGTGCGGCTACTTACAAAAAAATGATGCAAAACTTATGGTGGGCAGCAGGTTACAACATTGTAGCCGTTCCTTTAGCTGCTGGTGTTTTGGCAGGTGTTGGGATTATTCTCAGCCCTGCCATCGGTGCGGTTCTAATGAGCCTTAGCACTGTGATAGTTGCTTTCAATGCACAATTATTAAAAAGACAAATCAAGAATTAAGATGAAAAATATAAATAAAACAACAGTAATTATAGCCATAAGCACAATGGCTATCGGCTTGCTACTTGGCTGGATAATTTTCGGAAGATCCAATGAAAACCAAACGGATGAACATAACCATACTGCAATGGCAGATTCCGAAACAATTTGGACATGCTCTATGCATCCACAGATCAGGAAGAGTGAATCAGGCGATTGTCCTATTTGTGGTATGGACTTGATTCCTTTGGAATCCACAGATGGTGAATTAGACCCTATGGCAGTGAGCATGTCACCAACTGCCATGCAGTTGGCACAGATTCAAACTATGGTGGTTAATAAGGGTAAGGCTGATAAATCAATTCGTCTAAATGGAAAAGTACAGGCAGATGAACGTTTGCTATCTACCCAATCTTCACACATCCCAGGCAGGATTGAAAAGCTTTCAGTCAATTTTACAGGAGAATTTGTGTCGGCAGGTCAGGTTTTGGCAAATGTGTATTCCCCTGAATTGGTGACTGCACAAGAAGAATTGTTTGAAGCCAAAAAAATAAAAGAAACACAGCCTGCATTGTTTAATGCTGCCAAAGAAAAATTGAAAAACTGGAAACTCTCAGACAAACAGATTGATCAGATAGTCAAATCAAATAAGACCATAGAACAGTTTCCAATTCTCGCCAATGTTTCAGGATATGTAACTAAAAAAATGGTCAATCTGGGTGACTATATCAAACAAGGGGAAGCCTTATATGAAATAGCGGACTTATCTAAAGTATGGGTGCTTTTTGATGTGTATGAGTCAGATATGACTTGGATAAACAAAGGTGATGCTGTCATATACACAGTGCAATCAATACCCGGTAAAACATTTAAAGGAAGAATTAGCTACATCGATCCTGTTATCGATCCAAAGACCAGAGTGGCAAAAGCAAGACTTGAAGCAACAAACAAAGGTTTAATGCTCAAACCAGAAATGTTCACAACTGGAACGATAGAAGCAAAAACCAATACCAATTATACATCCTTAACTGTCCCTAAAACTGCTGTAATGTGGACGGGCAAACGCTCTGTAGTTTATGTGATGCAAATGTCAGCTCAAGGTGTAAGTTTCATCATGCGAGAAGTTACTTTGGGTCCAGAATTAGGTGAAAGTTATGTGATTGAAGATGGCTTGCAGCCTGGTGAAGAAATTGCAATCAATGGTACCTTCAGTATTGATGCAGCAGCACAATTAGCAGGCAAACCAAGTATGATGAACCCGGAAGGTGGTGTAGCCATGACTGGCCACAACCATGGGGGAAATACCAATTCAAATATGGAAAAAATGCCTGTTTCATCTAAGAAAACAACAATATCAGAGGATGCCAAAAAGTCTTTACAACCACTTTTTGACAACTACTTCAAATTGAAGATTGCATTGGCCAGTGATGATTTTGAAAAAGCAAAAGCATCGGGCGTGGCGATGAACAACTCCTTAGGAAAGATTGATATGAACCTTTTTAAAGGAGATGCACACTCTTTATGGATGCAACAGTCAACTGCGTTGAAAACAGTTTTACAGCACATCGAACATCTTGGTGACATCAAAGCCATTCGAGAAAAGTTCATCAGCATATCCAATTCAATGATAGCAACAGCAGAATCTTTTGATCCTTTATCTACTACTATTTATGTTCAGCATTGCCCAATGGCAGGCTCTAACAATGGAGCAGATTGGTTGAGTCTGGATAAAGAAATTCAAAATCCATATTTCGGAGAGTCAATGCTTTCTTGTGGCGAAAACACCAAAACAATAAAATGAAAGAGTGTTGCAAAATCGGAGACAATGCACCTCCCTCAATATTTAATAAATGGGCTTCCAGAATAATATGGGGTATCATATCCTTCATCGTTCTTGGCTTATCACTAATTAAAATGTTTAACTTCTAAATTTTAATACAATGAAAAAATCAAATTCAATCTTAACACTCGCTTTAGTAGCAGGTATCTCATTTTCATTAATTGCATGTGCCAATAAAAAATCTACCGATCATGAATATGGAAATGGTGTCCATGATCATAGTGCCATGAATCATAAAGCAGAGGATGAAATATCAGATGTTTCAGTTGTGGAAACGAGTGAAAATAAGTCCATTTCTCAATTGATCGATCAATACCTGGTAATTAAAAATGCCCTGGTTCAAGACGATGCAAGAGCGGCTGCCAGCGCAGGTCAAAAACTTGCAGAAGCGGCTTCAAGTATAGACCTTAACACTTTTGAAGCATCCAAGCAGTCCGAGATTAAGGAAATATTGGAAGTAGTAAAAGAACATGGTGAACACATTGCTAAAAGCGAAATAGCTCATCAACGTGAGCATTTTGAAGGCATGGCAAAAGATTTCATGGACTTGCTTGCAATCACAGGAACGGACATAACACTTTATCAACAGTATTGCCCGATGTACGACAAGGGAAAAGGGGGTAGTTGGCTGAGTGATTCTCAAGAGATCAAAAACCCATTGTTTGGCAGCAAAATGCTGACTTGTGGTTCGGTGAAAGAAACCATTTCAATGAAATGAAAAAATGGCTTAAATTATCTCTATGGATAGTTTTAATTGTGTTGGTGGGGATTCAATTTGTCCCCGTCCAACGCAATGAAATAGAACCAGTTACCAATGCTGATTTTATTGAGCATTACGAGTCTCCAGTTGTCATTGGAAATATTATCCGAGCATCCTGTTATGATTGTCATAGCAACCAAACCAAATACCCATGGTACAGTAATGTTCAACCTATAGGCTTTCTTTTACAGAATCATATTTCAGAAGGAAAATCTGAATTAAACCTATCAGAATTTGGTCTTCTATCAAATCGTATGAAACGGACAAAACTAAAATCAATTCTAAGTCAAATTGATAACGATAAAATGCCAATGCCATCCTACCTATTTCTTCATTCAGAAGCCAAACTGGATTCGCTAAAAAAAACTCTTTTGGTTAGTTACTTTGATTCAATATTAGTTGATATTGATAGGTGAAAAAAAAACCTTTGTTTTTTATAATGGAAAAATCTGTATTCAAAATATCACAAATGGATTGCCCTTCTGAGGAACAAATGATTCGGATGAAATTGGATGGAATAAACGAAATCAAACAACTTGAATTTGAGATACCTCAAAGGAAACTAACCATATTTCACATTGGCAATACTACGGAAATTGAAAGGATATTAGCAGAACTAAAATTAGGTTCAAAACTAATATCAAACACACAATCACAGGTAGTAATTGATGTAGAATCAGACCCAAGCAACCAACGAAAAATCCTTTGGGCTGTTCTTATCATCAATTTTGTCTTTTTTGTTCTTGAAATGCTATTCGGCTTGATTTCTAAATCTATGGGGTTGGTGGCAGATTCTTTGGATATGCTAGCAGATTCGTTAGTGTATGCATTAAGCTTACTGGCAGTAGGTCAAACATTAATTCGTAAAAAGAAAGTAGCTAAACTAAGTGGGTACTTTCAAATGTCATTAGCTCTATTTGGTTTATTGGAAGTCATTAGACGTTTTGTAGGATCTGATGGCATACCGATTTTTCAAAACATGATTATCATATCCTTTTTAGCTCTTTTGGCAAATTCCGTTTCACTTTACCTGATTCAAAAGGCGAAGAGCAAAGAAGCACACATGCAAGCTTCTGCAATTTTTACTTCCAATGATATTATCATCAATTTAGGTGTAATTTTGGCTGGAGGCTTAGTCTACTATTTTGAAAGTAAAATACCTGACTTAGTTATTGGTTCTGTTGTTTTCATTATTGTATTTAGAGGAGCAACAAGGATTTTAAGATTAGCGAAATAACCCCACCCTCACCCATGTGCTTCCAGTAGGTTCATTGCATTCGTTCGTACCTCACTCTTTACATTCACCCACTTCCTGCACCACACAGCAAGAGCACTCCTTCATTCCTTTCCGTTGCACTCCAATCCATTCAGTCATACACTTGCTTTTCCCAACGCACACCCCAACGCAGGTAAAGCGGTGTTCGTCAATCGTTCCGTTTTGTTCCGCAAAAACATATCTGCAAGGGTAAAATGTACTCCCTTCGGTCGCCCTTGCATATACCGTTCACTTACCAGGTGGTTTGTGCTTCAGTAGGTGCTCACCACCTGCCGTTCACTTGTTTTGCTTCACACACTACTCTCAAACCTCACTTGCAGCTACTTCATCCCCCCAAACCCCAATAAGGTGTTCGCTGTACTCACAGAAGAATTAAATTGGGGGTCTGTCGCTGCATGTGTTTTTGCTCGCCTGCGGGTCGCTGCGGGCTAATCGGGCTGTCATGCTTTTTGCAGTTAATCCAGTGCCTACAGTAGCTTCATTTCAGTCTCTCGTTCCTCTTTCCTTGCATTCAGCCACTTTCAGCACCCCACACAAGAGTAGCTCATTCATTTCACTCAACGAGCCGACACAGTTCCATTTCGCAATCCGTCTGTTATGCCTTCAATTAGTATTTGGTGAATTGATTAAAATGTCAAATACTCCAACCCTAATAACAGCCAGTAATTGCTCCATTCCACCCAACAAATCGTTCCGTTCCGTTCAATCGCTACCCTTGCCTTTCCCGACCCTAATGCAAAAAATCACGCCAGCCCTGCCGTAAACGGTAGCTGTCTGCCGCCCTCATTCTTCGGGCTTTTGCAGCCACCACCCTTGCTCCACTCGCAGGCGGCTCGCATAAATGGCTACGCCTTAATTTACCTGCGTTCACACAGCAATTACATTTAAGCATGTCAATGACTCTTGTATTTAAGTATTTGCTTAAACATTAAACTAAATTTCTTTTCTTTGCGTTTATTTAAGTAATCACTTAAATACGATTCATTATGACCAAAACATGTATTAGAGTTTATGCGGATGAAAAACAGATCAAGCAGTGTAAGCAAGATATTGAAAAAGTAGGTGATGCAGTAAACCGAATAGCAAGGGCACTTAACCTTGCTGGCAATGAGGTACGACTAAAAATTCTGTTTCTATTGGACAAGGAATCCAAAATGTGTCCATGTGATCTAAGTGATATTCTGGGCATGACAGTTCCTGCCATTTCTCAGCATTTGAGAAAGCTAAAAGATGCGGGACTGGTTGAAACAAACAAAGTAGGACAAACAATATTCTACTCTATTTCCGAATCAAACGACCTCATACTGAATCCAATATTAGGGTTATTAACACCAGAAAAAGAATCAACAATATGACGAATAAGAAATCAAGCTCATTAGTAATGACAAGTGTACTGACCGCTATTAGTGCATCACTTTGTTGCATTACCCCAGTGTTGGCACTACTTGCAGGATCAAGCGGAGTAGCCGCAACATTTTCTTGGTTAGAACCTTTTCGACCTTGGTTGATTGGAATAACTGTAGTCGTTTTAGCTTTTGCATGGTATCAGAAATTGAGACCAAGAACTGAGGAAGAAATTGCTTGTAATTGTGATGAGGACAAACCTTCTTTTTGGCATTCAAAGAAATTCCTTGGTATAGTGACGGTATTTGCAGCGATCATGCTTGCATTCCCTTATTACTCGGATGCCTTTTACCCTGAAAACAAACTATCAGTATCAGATAATGTCAATCTCGAATCAACCTACGAAATCAAAATTACTGGAATGACCTGCACGGGATGTGAAGAACATGTGAAACTTGAAATTGGAAAACTACCTGGCATTTCTGGTTTAGAGGTTTCTTATGAAAAAGCGAATGCAGTGGTAACTTTTGATGAATCTAAAACAGACATTGAGAAAGTAAAATCGGCTGTTGACAAAACAGGTTACAAAGTAGAATTAGTAAACAAATCAAAATGAGTGAAGTAGTTCTTAAATCAACAATTACTTGTCCTAAGTGTGGACATCAAAAAGAAGAAACCATGCCAACAGATGCATGTCAGTATTTCTATGAATGCGAAAACTGTAAAGAAGTACTTAAACCCATACAAGGTGATTGTTGCGTTTATTGCTCTTATGGTACAGTAGCTTGCCCACCAATCCAAGAAGGTGGTAAAAGTTCATGTTGTGGGTAAATCAGACAATCAAAATAAAGAGAGCAGCAAAGTTAGGTGGGTTCGCACATGCCCACCGCACAACCGGATTGCCAAGGTCAAGCCCTACGGGTTTTGATAAAAATCTCCACCCTACGGGTAGTATTTTTCCCAAAAACCTTGTCAACCGTGCCACACCCACCTTTTCAAGAGCTTTCTCTTTTCTTTTTTTCCCTTTTTTCTTTTCTCTTTTGAAAAAATGTATGCGAAGCGCAGCGAGCAAAACTTTAATGGCTCACTGTATGAAATCGTTTCGTATCAAAACACACCGACTGGAAAGCAGCTACCAACAGCCGCACTTCTTTATCCTGAATAAAGGATTCAATAGCGGGAAGCCGCTTAGCCAATCTTGCCCAAATTGCTTTGTTTGCCTCACAGATTGTGACGAACACAGGGAATTTCTCTACTGGCCCTGCTTCGGATTATGGAAATCAAAATCCTTCCACTATTTCCTGAAAGGCTCTGTAATTCCTTTCGTCACCATTGGCGAAACTCGAAAACTAATCCGAGAAAGCTCAATCAAGGCAAGCAGCAAATCCCAGGCATTTGAAAAGCCAATTCAAGCCCTTCAACTACTCGATACCAACGAGCAAAAAATCAAGGTCACACTAAAGATGATTGATACTGCCAGACAAGCTATATTTTATGACATGATGAAAGAAACAGGTGCAGGGTAACTTCCTGCCCTGCCAAAAGAACAGGGTAACAAAAGCAAAATAAAGCACACAAACGCAACAGCATCCAAGAAAGAACTACTGCCTA
>JAQVZQ010000042.1 GCA_028708095.1 Dysgonamonadaceae bacterium | reverse complement strand
TGTATGATTCTCAAGGAGAGCCGCATAACCTTCGTCTTTCTTCTTTCTGTCGAAACCAGATATGGACATATCCGTTCCATCAATAAAAAATGCGAACATTTGTTTTAGGAACTGCTCCAGTTGCAAACCTCTGGTAATTAGGAAAATCGACGAACCTAAGCTTATGGATATTAGCCCATAGAGCTTGATATTTTGAATGTAACGCAAAAATAGTGAAATGCCTCCACGAGCAGTTATTTTCTTGTTTTTAATGCCTAATTTTGTTATCTTTGAGCTCATAAAAAGTTGTCTTGTTCACTTGAAAAGTGATGGTTGTTATCTATTGTTTAATGCCACTAAGATACTCATTAATAATGATAAACAAGGCTTCTTTTTATTATTTACTATCGAATCGCTCAATCTAGGATCTTCTTAGAACAGAATGCTGGATGTAAAAACAACAGACAGAAAAACATATTTGGCTTCTTTTTTCAGAAAAGAATGATGTCACATTAAATTTACTAGTCGATGAAATCACTTACGTTTCAATTCAAATGGTTGGTTTCCTTATTATTAGTTTTACTTGTATCCTGTAGCAATGAACCTGAAGTAATTGTTACTAAAGAACCAGACCCTAAAGATTCTAAAGAACCTGATTTGGAGAATTACCTAAAAGTAAACCCCACATCCATTGAAGTGGGAAAAGACTCTTGTAATATTTCTATAACGGTTGAGTCATCATACCCTGATATTCAGATTTTTATTTCAGACTTAGATAAATCATGGATAAAACAATGTGATTGCAAACAAAACACATATTATTTTTCCATTTCTGATAATGAAAACTGGAAACGAATTGGTAGAATTAAATTTACTGCGAGTGATCTTTGCACCTCCACTGTGAACATAATCCAATCTGAAGGAATGACTGGAATCACATCTTCATTTTTACCTGGCGATGAGCCCTATTCCATAAAGATACACATAAAATTAACTAAAGAAGGTATACATCATATGACTAAAGAATCGTGTGTTACATATGGATGTTTTTATGGTATCGATTCTACCAAACTTGACAGAGGAGGGAAATATTTCGAGTTTGTTTGCAGTGAAAATATACCAACAGATAATTTTGGTCACATCTACCCATTCGGACTCTTCACAGGGCAAACGAAAGTGTTTGCTAAACCCTTTTATACCACTGCCAACCATGTTGTTTATGGTAAAACACAAACATATCTGACCACTTGGGAGAATCCACCCGCACCTCAATATGAACTTCCTTTAGTTTTTCATCTACTCACTGATCCACGTTATGAAACAAACCATATCAATGACAACCTAATTGAAGAGATAGTTGCTACCACCAATCTTATTTTTCGTGGCTGTTCTCGTGATAATGAAAAAAAGATAGACTGGATTCCTACAGACACAAAAATTTCATTTAAAGTTGCTGAAATTGTGAGATATAACAATGACGAAACACTAAACATCATAGAGCAGTCACAAGAATCTGCTTATAAATTTATTCAAACTGGAATGCCAAAAATCCAGTATGATCCGAAAAAATACATTAATATTTGGGTGATGGATTGCAATGATGTAAACGGCATAGGCTCTCTCCCATATATCACGTCGCAAGGTGATTTCATGCCCGGTTTTACTGTAATTGATTACATAACTGACCCTCCTTTAGATAGAAAAACAGGTATAGTTATTACAAATATGTTAAAAGGTATGGAGTCAATTAAAACAGATTGGCGTTACACTGTTCTGTCACACGAGCTGGGTCACTATCTGGGTCTTTATCACCCATTTACTGAAAACGGATGCAATGATACAAATGATTTCTGCGACGATACGCCCAACTATGATAGAAGTATATATTTGGAATCAACCCTTCAGCTTCAGTTTAACAGAGTAGGGTGTGATGGAAATACCTTTGTCTCTACAAATGTTATGGATTATCATTATACTAAAAGACTAGGCTTTACTCCCAATCAGCAAGAGAGGATGATGCATGCCATAAAATATGGTGTGTTTATACCAAAGGATGATTAATCACACTTTATCTGAATCAATCAAATATTACATCTTCAATTTCTGACTGTGCCACATATTATTCTCATTTAACCTGTATTATTCACCTTTTTAGCCAATACATGGTGGAGTGTTGTGATATTAGAAACTTGCAATAAAAAATGCGCTGTAGTTTTTATTACAAACCACAGCGCATTTTTTAATTTAATATTTCATCAAAACATCAATAAGCTTTATTTGCCTTCACTTCTTCCAAGGAAGTGTGGTTTTTCTCAAGTGCACGCCATGCATAGAATATATATGCTATCACAACGGGTATGAATAAAGACACCCAAGCCATAGCATTTAGTGTAAACTTACTCGATGAAGAGTTTTGAAGTGTAAGCGAACTTTGTAAATCAGTTACCGAAGGATAAAAAGCAGTATTATTTATTCCTGTAATAAAGATCAACATAGTTACCGTTAAGATTGCTCCAGCTCCTGCAAACCAAACACCTTTTCTATACTTAGGTCTTAAAGCTGA
Organism: Dysgonamonadaceae bacterium; assembly: GCA_028708095.1. Taxonomy (GTDB): domain Bacteria; phylum Bacteroidota; class Bacteroidia; order Bacteroidales; family Dysgonomonadaceae; genus UBA2632. Next base: position 14,616 of record JAQVZQ010000042.1, on the reverse strand, counting down.
TGCGATTATTCCATATAGTACTCCTAGCACTCCAATCAGAAAGACTGAAAGTAACAGAGGATTCTCTAAGAAATTATTCAAATACTTCATCTTTTCCATATACACTTGCTTTGTTTCAGGATTAACGGCAAAGCCGTCAGAAGCAAATGTCCAAATTACAAAAATAAGGAAGAAGAACAAGAATGGAACTGCATTGTAAGTAAGGTACTTGTGAGTTCTTTTTTGGAGTACGGAATGATCTAATCTATTGATAAAGTAAAGACAAGCCATTGTGCGTGCTAAAAACAGAACTGCGAGTCCTAAACTTAAATTGCGTAAATTGACTAATGCTTCCAAACCATGCCATGGGTTTTGCCACTGACTGATGATTGGACCAACTGACCCAACACCAGCAATGTTTCCTTTACTCATTGTAAATTCCGAACCAGTGAAAAAGGTTGCTAATGCAACACCCACCAAGAAAGTTCCTAATACCCCATTGATAAATAAGAATGATTTGTAGGTTCTTGCTCCAAGAAAATTTCCTGGTAGAGACTGAAATTCATACGAAACAGCTTGTAATGTAAAACAAAACAGGATAGCCATCCAAATCCAATAAGCCCCGCCAAAACTAGTGGAATAAAAGAGAGGAAAAGAAGCAAAAAACGCTCCACCAAATACAACAAGGGTTGTAAAAGTATAATGCCACTTTCGACCAAGGATATTAACTAAAAGTTTTCTCTCATCTTTTGTTTTCGAGAAAGAAAACAACATGGATTGCCCGCCTTGTACAAAAAGCAAAAATGCAAATATGCCAGCTATTAACGATATTAAGAACCACCAATAATGTTGCAGAAATGTATATGTAAACATAATATTATATTTTTTATTTTAACAAAGAATCAATTAATAAACAGGCTTATCGTCAGAGTCTTCTTCTGGACCTTTCTTTATTTGTTTTACCATAATACTAACCTCAGCTATTAATAGAACGGTAAACATTATCAAAAACAACATAAATGTAGTCATTACCGATCCTACTTCCAGACTAGAAATGGAAGCTTGAACAGGAAGTATGTCTTGTATAGCCCATGGCTGTCGACCAACTTCAGAAACAATCCATCCTGCTTGACCTGCAATGTATGCCAAAGGCAAGCTCCAAAGAGAAACATATAAAATCCATCTATTATCAAGGAGTGTTTTTTTACGATTGAAAAACCACACTATCGCAAACAGAAGAATATAATAGAACCCAATTGCAACCATTACCCTAAAGGTATAAAATAGTAAGGGAACATTAGGTATTGTTTGTTCAGGTTTGTCAAGATATCCATAACCGAAATAGGCGAAATTATCTAGAAGTGTAGCTTCAAAGCCAGCAAGCTCATCATCGCGCCCCTCAGTCTTAGCTACTTGATAGTTAGCCAATGCTTCGATGGCTTTTTCACCACGCACTTTCTTCTCTTCAAATGATAACGCAATAGTGCCATCTTGTAAAGTATAGCCACCATCAATTATATCTCGTATTCCAGGGACAAAAGCATTTAATTGTCTATATCCCATTATAGACAAAAGTTTTGGCAACTCTATTTTAAATAGAAAAGCGTCACCTTTATCGTAGTTTGATTTATCTGCTTTCGCAGGATTTAAAACGCCTATTGCTACGAGCCCTGCACCCTCTTTACCTTCGTACAAACCCTCCATAGCAGCTATTTTCATAGGTTGTTTTTGAGCAACCTCATATCCTGAACCATCACCAGTAACAGCTATTAAAACAAATGATATGAGTCCAAAGATTGCACCTATTCTAATGCTTTTTAAAGCAAAGTCTTGGTTTCGTTTTTTAATCAAAAACCAAGAACTAATGGCTAAAACAAATGCTGCACCTGTAGCCCATCCAGAAAGAACTGTGTGGAAAAATTTATTGATCGCAACAGGAGAGAGAGCAATTGCCCAAAAATCAACCATTTCGTTACGCACCGTTTCAGGATTAAACTCCATTCCAATTGGATATTGCATCCAAGCATTGGCAATTAAAATCCAAAGGGCAGAAAGGGTCGCCCCTAAAGTTACAAGCCAAGTAGCTGCAAGGTGTGCTTTCCTGCTTACCTTGTTCCACCCAAAAAACATAATGGAGATAAAAGTAGCTTCTAAAAAGAAAGCCACAATCCCTTCTATGGCTAGGGGTGCACCGAAGATGTCTCCTACAAACCAACTATAGTTCGACCAATTGGTGCCAAACTGAAATTCAAGAATTATTCCTGTCGCAACTCCGATAGCAAAGTTGATTCCGAAAATCTTCATCCAAAACTTTGCAGCTCTTTTCCACTCTACATTACCAGTGCGCACATATATTGTCTCCATAATGGACATTATCACTGCGAGGCCCAAAGTGAGTGGTACAAAAAGCCAATGGTATCCAGCAGTCATCGCAAACTGCAAACGTGACCAATCTACTACTGATGAAAAATTAAATAAATCCATATGTTATAAATTATTGATAGTTAATTCCTTTTATAAATTATGTTTGTTTTAATCTATTATGTTAAGGTTTATCGATTAATTCTTTACGGACATGATCCGCTTTATCTTCTGCATTATCGAACTTCTTATTTAAATAATTTGGGGAGAATATTGGCTTTAAGATAAAGAACATAAAAATTAATTTTATGATAACGATTATCCATAAAGTCTTCCCAAGGGTGGTCATGTTGGTAAACCCTTCCCAAAACATTTTAAACCAGTTGAATTTAGTTTTTGTTGCAGTCATTTGAGGTGTGAGTTATGAGTTATGTGGTTGTAGGGTATGAGGTGTGAGAATGCTTTGCTCCTTGTTTCTTATCTCTTTTTTTTAAGCTTGCCCTACCCCACCTAAAGGAGGTAAAAATCCAATGTTCTCATTATTAATAGAAACTGGCCCATTCATTTTCTCAAACTTCTCAATATTTTCTTCCAATGCTGCGATAAGACGCTTTGCGTGATCGGGTGTTAAGATAATACGAGATTTCACCTTTGCCTTTGGAACACCTGGTACTACACGAATAAAGTCTAACACAAACTCGGACGATGAATGTGATATGATGGCAAGGTTGGAATAAATTCCTTGAGCTATCTCTTCTGTGAGTTCTATTTCTATTTGATTCTCTGGATTGTTTTGATTCTGATTCATAAAGTTAAATTTTTTATTATCGCATTTTATAATTAACAATCTCATTAGCTGTAAATAAACTAAAATGTGTTGCCTCTTATCTAATTATTAGAGGGAAACCACTGTTAGAAACACAAATATAAAACAAAAATCTAATTTTCAATTATTTTATTCGTTAATTAAGTCGTGTTAAAAAAGCGTTGTCAAAAAAACATCTGTTATTAAAAGAGATAGTTATAACAACATAAAAACTAAGAGGGTCAAGTTATGAAATAAGAAATTGAACACCAAATTGAAGAAATAGTGGTGCACATTCTACTGATTTAGAGAGGATATGCTCTAAGACATTTTAAGATACCAGTATAATAGCACGCGTTTTTAATTTATGCTTAAATCCCTATTGGATCGTTCAATCCAATTGGTGCAATAAATTATGTGTTGAATTTCTTCAGGATACTCTAAATAGTGTCTGTCAGAAAACCTCTTAATTTTAGCGGGATAGCTACTAATAAAAAAAGCTGAGAATCTAATTCAACATCACTTGCCCACCCGTTATGGGTAAAGCCTGTCCTGTTTCGCCAACTTGTTCTATGAGATAAAATATGGCTTTAGTAACATCTTCAGGGGAACATCCTTTTCCCATTGGTACCTGTGCTAAATAAAATTCTTTTACCTCTTCTATTGTTTTTGCACCAGGCACTTTACCCGCTTTAAGGTATTGTATAAACAATCCGTTATCAGGATTACTCCAAAGTGGACCATCATAATAATTTCCAGGACAAATGGAGTTAACCTTTATGCGGAAAGGTGCCAACTCCAAAGCAAATGATTGTGTGAGACCTATACCTCCAAATTTACCTCCTGAATAGGTGAAATTTGCCTTGCTACCACGCAGTCCAGACTTAGAGTTTATTTGAATAATATCGGCAAAGTAATCGTTTGATGCATATTTAGTTTGCAATTTCATAATTCGACTAACTACCTTAGTGCAATAAAAATAGGCATTGTAGTTTGTGCGCGTTACAGAATCAAAATCTTCAGAAGACATATGTTCCAAATCTCCAGCACGAAGAACACCTGCATTGCTAACAAAGCAATCTATTGCACCAAAGTCGCATATAGTTTTGTGCATCAATTGTTCGAGACTAGGAATCTCGCTAACATCTGTTTTCACAAAAACAACCTTGTTGTTATTTACCTTCAAGTTTAATTTTTCAACTGTAAACTTTCCAACCTTTTCGTTAATATCCGCAACCACAATATTAGCTCCTTCTTTAATCAAACAGTGAGCTATACCTTCCCCAAAACCTTGAGCAGCACCTGTAACAACAAATGTTTTATTTTGCACCCTTCCCGAAGCCTCGTTTATGATAACACTTCGACGATAGTTTTCAACTTCCCAATTATCAATAAAGTTAATTTGCTCTTGAGTCATGGGATGCGCTCCTCCAAATGATTGCGATAAATAAGCTATTTTTATCGCATCTTCATATACATCTAAAATGGTGTCACATTGATTTGCGTTGTCACCGACGGCAACCAAGCCAATATCCTTTATCAACAATATTTTAGGTAGGTATCTGTTATTCTCAGCAAACGATTCAATCTGCTCCTTTGCATCATTTATTACACCTTCATTCAATTCATTATTAATAAAAATATAGTTTGACTTACAATAAACAATTGCATCAGGTGTAAAAGGAGTTGTTATTAGTAGTTGATTCTTTTTATTGTCTGCAAAATAATCGATAAGTGCATTATTTCGCACTTTCAGCGTTTTTAAACCATTAGTTGATAGCATCATTCTGAGGGCTGGAAGAATTGCTACTACATTTTGACTAATCCCTACATCTCCTTCTGGTAACGGATGTATTATAGCTTCTTCTAATTTACTGAATATATCTATATATATATCTTTAATTTCATCTACTGTATCAGCTGATACAAAAACTCCGTGATTCTGCAACCAAATCACCTTTGGCTCATCATTATAAGACGCTTTATATGCTTTAATTTTACTTTCAACCTTTTTGAATAGCATATACCCTGGATCAGTATACTCAATGAACAGTGCTTGTTCTCCAAAAAGTTTCTTTAATTTAACCAAAGCATTTTGAGAACACATTAAAGCATTAACTAACGTAGGGTGCAAATGCACCACATAAGCATAGTTGATAATGTTATGCATTGATGTTTCTACAGATGGTCGTTTTTCTTTGGTAAGCAAGGCTGCAGCTAGGTCATTCTTTACTTGTTCCTCACGCTCATATGAGTTGTTGCTGTATTCTTTTTCCGAAATACATTTCAGCTTTTCTCTATCTAAAATAACAAAACCCTCCTCATCAATTGAGGCAAGTGAAGAACCACTCGCTTTCACCCATATTTTCTCATTTGTTTTAAAAGATGTGTTTCCTCCTCCAGCAATAACATAACGACTATCACATCCATAATATTTTGATATAGCTATTAATTTTTTTATTTCTTGCATATACTTTCGTTCGTTTAGCGGTATTATTTTAAATTAATTTATTTTTGAATGAGGGCATCACCCATTTCTATAAAACTCTTTATTTGAGACGAATGTGCATTTCCATCACTGTCAACATATCCTTGTTTGCCATCTGATATCAAATGCTGATGAGCCGCTATTACACATGCACCTTCATAATTAATTTTCATCAACTTATCGGTGAGTGGAGTGTTACTCCTCGCAAACAACTCAATGGGCTCCATAGTTGGTGAATTATGTTCACTTCCAAACGTAACTACAAAACCTGCATCGTAAAGATACTCGGCATACTTTTCTAAAAGTTGCACATCGTTGCGAGTTGCTATGAACTCCACCGAATGAAACCCTCGCTTTTTTAGCTCTCTTGTCACTTGCTCCAAATCATTTTCAAAATCAGTATAGTTTCCATTCTTGTCATCTGCTAAAAAAGGATAAGTTGGGATACCACCAGCATTTAAAATAATTTTAAATACAGCTGATACAGATAAAAAAGCATCAGTCTCTTCGGGAACGAATGCTACCCCACCCGCTTTAAGCAAATTAGCACGAATTTCATTTTCTACATCAGCTATGTTTGAAGGTAAAGCTTTTAATTTTACACTTCCAAAAAGAAGCTGCAACATTTCTCTAATTCTTGACTCATCGTTTTGTGCAGTTTCATACACTTTCAGGCGAAGAGCTTTTGCCAAATGTCGTTCTCTTACATCTCCTTTTGTCAGATCATTCCTTATCCAATCAAAGTTGAGACGGAAACTTATGTTGCTTGCATCCAATAATTCGTTCAACTTTTTGCACATTGCCTCTACCTGATCATTCGATTTTTTCCGAACTTCTGCTAATTGAGTTGAATAGGGTTGTGATAGCTTAAAAGGATATTTCAATCCTTTACCACTTATATAGGTACGACCAGGATTACTTGGGTCATTCACCCTCAATCCATTTTTCTGATCATTCTCGTTTAAACTAATAAACTCTATATTGAATAATGGATACAAATGACGCTCTTCACAACCAGCAAACCACTCGTCATAACCAGCGGTGGTATAGAAGTCGTTGATACCAACAACTTTTACATTTTCTGCAACTGCCCTATCTAGTGCATCATTCACATCATAAAATGCACTGAAAGAATAAGGCGTATGTAGATGTGCATTAACTTTAATAAAATCCATAATTAAATTTATTAGGCTCTCTTTTAGAGCGACGTATCATCTTTGAATTCATGTAAATTTCACCTATGGTCGAATTCTCTCGTGAATCATGTTTAAGAAGCAATCTGATTATAGAAAGAGCCAGTCTTCTAACTCTAAGTCAGACGTAATCCAATTACGAGAACTAAGTTTTCTTAACCTACTCAATAACTTCATTACTCATGCAGTACTTCTACTCCAATTCTATTGATGCTTGTAAAGCAGGAAATAATATGCGACCAATGGTTAGAAATGAAGTATCAATCCCTTCTTTCTTCACATCGGGTTCACTAAGTCACATTTGGTAATAATCTTTTGAAACATCACCTATATTAAATTGATCATCTATAACATGAAAAGTTATGCAATAGCATAATTTTAAACATCGAGTTCTTGTTCACGTATATTTTCAACACTCTGTTTCAATAATCACAATTAATTTAAGATGTTAGACAAATGTAACATTTAATCACCTCGGTTTATTTCGAAAATTGACATTTAAATCTTGTTTTTTGATATTTTCAGTTTTTTTAGTCACATTATCTTTAAATGATGACCCGAGATTGTAATCTTCTATCATTTATTAATATAACTTCATCTCTCATATTTTTACTGCTTTCATGATTACAAAGTTGACAGCACTTATATTGAAAGATAGATTACAGCCAATATCATTTACTGAAAAAATATCAAAAAAGTTAGCTATTAAATCATTTATCAACTCTTATTCATTTTTTGATATTTTAAATTTGCATAAAACAACATTAAATCTCCAATTATTACATTTCAGCTATGACTGACAATGAACAAACAATGTTTTTAGCAATAGATATAGGTGCAACGAGTGGAAGATCAATACTGGGTAGCATTGAAAATGGCACTCTTAAACAAGTAGAGATCCATCGTTTCTCAAACATAATAATAGATATAAATGGTCGTATGTATTGGGATCTCTTTTATCTCTACAATGAAATATTAAAATCGTTGAAAAAGATTAAAGCAGATCGAATAAATATAAAATCTATTGCAATTGATACATGGGGTGTAGATTTTGTATGCTTTGGGAAGGATGGGGAACCACTACGTATGCCATACTGTTACCGCGACATTATGACCCTTGGTGCACCCGAAAAATTCTTCAAAATCATGCCCAAAGAAAAGATATATAAAAAAACAGGTATTCAAATTATGAACTTTAATTCGCTGTTTCAATTGTTCACACAAATGAAGAACAAAAGTTCTATTTACAGCGTAATTGATAAAGTGCTGTTTATGCCAGATGCATTATCTTATTTGTTAACGGGAAAAATGGTTACTGAATACACAATTGCGTCAACATCGCAAATGATGAATCCATTCAACAAAACATTTGATGATTTATTGCTTGAAATTGTTGGGTTGTCTAAAGATAACTTTGCCCCAATGGTTCTTCCAGGAACAGTTATTGGAAATTTATCTGAGAATGTGAAACAACAAACCAACTTGGATAATATCTCTGTGATTGCAGTTGCAGGTCATGATACCGCCTCTGCAGTACTTGCCACACCAGCCGAAAATGAGTGTTTTGCTTACCTCAGTTCAGGTACATGGTCTTTGATGGGTATTGAATCTGTAGAGCCCGTAGTAAATGATGAAACTTTTTCATTGAACTTTACAAACGAAGGAGGTGCAGATGGTTCAATACGTTTATTAAAAAACATTTGTGGAATGTGGCTCATTGAGCAATCCAAAAAAGAATGGGATCAAAACGGCGAGCTTACGTATGATGAAATTGTACAAGCTGCTGAAGAGGCTCAACCATTTAAATGTTTCATCAATCCCGACTCACCTTGTTTTGCAAGTACTACGTCAATGATTGAATCGATTAAGCAATATTGTGATAATACAAATCAGTTTATCCCTCAAACTGTGGGAGAAATATCAAGATGCATCTACGAAAGTTTAGCTTTCAGGTATAAACAAGTATTAGCAAATCTGCAAAAGTTGGCACATCATCGCATTGAGACACTTTATATTATAGGTGGTGGCTCTAAAAACAAACTCCTAAACTCTTATACAGCCAACGCCATTGGACTGACAGTTGTTGCAGGGCCATCTGAAGCAACAGCTATCGGCAACATCTTACTGCAGGCAAAAGCTGCGGGTTTGGTTAAAGACAAAAATGAAATGCGCCAAATCGTAAGGAACTCGGTAAAGCTTGATTCTTACGTTCCTGAGATAAATAATAATTGGGGAAAACAATATGAACAATATTTGAATGTTTTCAAAGAAATATAAATCATGCTATTAAACAGTAAATAAAACACTTGAGACATGAAAAAAAAACAAATTGAACAAGCTTATAATGATGCAAAAAGTCAATATGCTACACTTGGTGTAGATGTAGAAAAAGTATTGAAAAAACTTGATAAGCTATCCATAACAATCCATTGTTGGCAAGCAGACGATGTGGCAGGCTTTGAAAATCCTGATGGGGAACTAACAGGAGGAATTCAAGTAACAGGAAATTATCCTGGGAAAGCACGCTCCATAGAAGAATTGCAAAAAGACATTGAGAAAGTATTGACACTAATACCTGGTAAACATCGACTAGGTCTTCATGCAATCTATGGTGAATTTGGAGGTGAATTTGTTGATCGCAATAAAATAGGGATTAAGCATTTTCAACCATGGATTGATTGGGCTAAAAAAGTAGGTGTTAAATTGGATTTCAATTCTACTTTCTTCTCTCATGAAAAGGCTGACAGTGGATATACAATCTCTGATTTTGATCCTGAAATTCGTGAATTCTGGAAAGAACATCTTCGCCTTTGTCGCCGAATAGCTGCCGAGATAGGACGTCAACAAGGTGATCCGTGTATTCATAATATTTGGTTTCCCGATGGAGAGAAAGATAAAACTGTTTCTCGATATGAACACAGGAAACTCATGAAGGAAGCATTGGACGATGTTTTCACAGAAAAAATAAGCGAAGAGTATCTTAAGGATTGCGTTGAATGTAAACTGTTTGGAGTTGGTAGCGAAAGCTATGTAGTAGGTTCACACGAATTTTACTTAGCCTATGCTGCAAAAAATAATATGACGCTGACATTGGATGCAGGGCACTTCCATCCAACTGAAGTGATTTCAGATAAAATATCATCTGTTCTATTATTCGTGCCTGAAATTAACTTGCACGTAAGTCGCCCCGAACGTTGGGATAGTGACCATGTTGTGATTCTTAGTGACGAACTATTAGCTTTGTCTCAAGAGATTGTCCGATCGGGACAAATGAATCGTGTTCATGTTGGTTTAGATTTCTTTGATGGTTCTGTTAACCGCATTGGAGCTTATGTTGTAGGTGTTCGTTCTACGCAACGAGCTATGTTACAAGCTCTATTAGAGCCCACGGAAAAACTGAGAGAATACGAAAAGAATAATAACAACTTTCAACGCATGGCTTATCTAGAGGAAGTAAAAGCTATGCCTTGGAATGCCATTTATAATTACTATTGCTCAAGTCGCAATATTCCAGTAGGAGAACAGTATATAAAAGAAATTGAGAAATACGAAGAAGAAGTTACCTCTAAAAGAAATAATAAATGAATACACTTATAGGTCTGGTAATTATATCAATAGGAAGTATGGGGCAATCAAGCTCATACGTTCCTATTAATAAAATTAAGGATTGGTCGTGGGAAAACTTCTGGCTTGTGCAAGGAGTTTTCGCATGGCTTGTCTTTCCATTATTGGGAGCATTTCTCGCTAATTCGTTTTCCGAACTAATCAATATCTACACATCCAATTCGTCTGCAGCATTGCAATCGATTGGGTATGGTGTACTTTGGGGAATTGGAGGCTTGACTTTTGGTTTAAGTATGCGTTATTTGGGAATTGCGTTAGGTCAATCCGTTTCATTGGGCACATGTGCTGCCTTTGGCACACTTATTCCTGCTATACTTGCAGGCGATGATCTGTTTTCACCGAAAGGTTTGATTTTACTATTGGCAGTTGCTGTTACGCTTGTTGGAATTGCAGTGGTGGGATATGCTGGAAGCTTGCGTTCACAACAAATGTCGGAAGAAGATCGAAAGAAAGCAATTAAAGATTTTGCCCTTAAGAAAGGATTGCTAATTGCATTGTTGGCAGGTGTGATGAGCGCATGTTTCAATCTCGGGTTAACAGCAGGAATTCCGATAAAAGAATTTAGTATCGCTGCAGGAGCAAGTGAGTTGTTTGCTCAAAATCCGGTAACACTATTGGTGACCATGGGTGGTTTCTTAACCAACTTTGTGTACTGTGTTTATATGAATAGGAAAAACAAAACAAGTGGTGAGATATTCCGTTCTTCACATCCAGTTTTGGTCAACAATCTTTTGTTTTGCGCATTAGCAGGATTGCTATGGTATTCTCAATTCTTCGGATTGGGCATGGGACAAAGTTTCTTTGAACCCGAAAGTGTGATGATGGCTTTTTCTTGGAGTATTCTCATGGCATTAAACGTAATTTTCAGTAATGTTTGGGGAATTATTTTGAAAGAATGGATCGGAGCAGGAAAGAAAGCAATTGTTTTCTTAGCTTTAGGCATGGTGATATTGATAATTTCGTTGGTTATTCCAAATCTGTTTTGAAAAGAAATACTCATAGCTTTCTATGTTGGTAAAAATGCACAACACTAACATCAATTTATCAATTAACCATTTAGAATTGTGTTGAATCCATAGTGAGCAAATTGTTGTTTTTTGTTTATATTTGTTTTCATAACAATACAATCAAAAGGATAGCATTATGAGATACAACGATTTTGGAATGGACTTTAAGTACCTTTTAGTAAACGAAAGGGATAAAAGATTTGGCTTAACTGTAAACACTGTTGGCTTCCAACCGATTCCCCCTAATACAGTATATCCATCTACCGATCATCCAAAGAGCTATTATTTTAATCCATTAAAAGGGCGGATATTGTCGGAGTATCAAATACTGTATATTAGTAAGGGAGAAGGGAGTTTTAGGTCGGAATCAACTAAAAAAACCAGCATAAAGAAAGGTCACATTATACTACTTTTCCCAGGACAATGGCATACCTATTGTCCATATATCGATACTGGATGGAATGAATATTATATAGGTTTTCAGGGTGTAGTAATAGATGAACTGGTCAATAACGAGTTTATTAGCTTGGACAATCAGGTGCTTGATGTAGGGGTCAACGAGGAGTTGGTAAACTTGTTTTCAAACGCTATACAATCTGCAAAAGATGAAAAGAAAGCATCACAGCAATATTTAGCTGGCATTGTGTTGCATATAATAGGAATGACTTTATCTTTTTCACAGAATCGAGAATTCGAACTGAATGACTCCGAACAAATTATTGAAAGAGCTAAAGTAATAATGACGGAAAACATTCATCGACAAGTAAATATCCAGCAAATAGCAGCCAACTTAGGAACAAGTTATTCCTGGTTCAGAAAAGCATTTAAAGAATATACAGGTTTTGCACCTGCGCAATATTTCCAAGAATTAAAATTAAGGAAAGCGAAAGAACTACTAACAGAAAAGAACTTAACTATTAAAGAGATAGCTTTCGAGTTAGACTTTAGTTCGTATGAGTATTTTTTGTCGTTTTTCAAGAAGAAAGTGGGAGTAACGCCAACAGATTATCGCGGATAAACACAAATGCGCATAAAATTATAAAGCAGGACTCCATTAGTTTCTATGTCCTTCAATAAGCTTGGGATCAAGCTAACAGAAGATACTCCTTATACATCACATTGAGTGTGGAATAATAATATTTTACTGAAAAACTAACATTATTGACATGAGAATCAAATTTTTCAACCTATTAATTGGTCTAATTGCTCCATTAGTTGTTTATTCTCAAAACAATGTATTAAAAAACAATTTCAAGGACAATTTAGAGCAAGATAAGATAACCCGAAGTTATGTGAATCCTGTGAGGATTGTTTGGCAATCGGATAATGAGAATAAATACATTAAGAATTCAGATGTTTTACTGAAAAGCTTTAATGGACAACTTTCTACAAGTGCAGAGAAAATGTGCAATCTGCGTTCTAACTCAAATAAGCAAGCCTCTATTTTATTAGATTATGGGGCAGAACTCTATGGAGGAATTCAAATAGCTGCAGGCATAAGAGCTGACAAGAGTCCAATAAAAATGCGTATCAGATTTGGGGAGTCTGTGTCGGAAGCAATGAGTGAATGTGGATTTAATGAACCAGGGATGAATTCCGCAACAAATGACCATTCATTACGTGACTTTGAACTGGACTTACCTTGGCTTGGAACAGTAGAAATAGGAAACTCTGGATTTCGTTTCGTCAGAGTTGATCTTCTTGATGAAGATGTTGATTTGCCTATAAAAGCTGTTCGTGCAATTGCTCGCTACAGAGATATCCCTTATATAGGTTCATTTAAATGTGACAATGACCGTCTTAATAAAATATGGGAAACTGGTGCATATACTGTTCACTTGAATATGCAAGAATATTTGTGGGATGGTATCAAAAGAGATCGCCTTGTGTGGGTTGGTGACATGCACCCTGAAGTTGCGACCATTAACAGAGTGTTTGGAAAGAATCAAGTGATAAATAAAAGCTTAGATTTTGCAAAAAACACAACTCCACTACCTGGCTGGATGAATGGTATGACAACTTACTCTATGTGGTGGATAATTGTGCACCGTGATTTATATCTGCATAACGGCAATTTTGCGTACTTGAAAGAACAACATAAATATTTATCGGCGTTAGTTAATCAAATAGCTAATCAAATTGACGAAAATGGCAAAGAAAACTTAGATGGAGCTCGCTTTCTGGATTGGCCTACATCCGAAAACCCAGATGTTATTCATTCAGGTATTCAAGCGCTAACTGTCTTGACTATGCATTCTGCAAAGGATATTGCTAATTGGCTAAACGACTCAAAACTAGAGAGAGTTTGTAATGAAGCACTCAATCTTCTCGGTAAATATACAGCTAAAGATCACAACAATAAACAGGCTGCCGCACTATTATCTCTGTCCAATATTATTCCATCTGATCAAGGGTCCTCTGTAATTCTAAAAAATGGACCACACGACTTTGCTACCTTCTATGGATATTACATGCTTGAAGCTTTAGCTAAAGATGGTAAATACAATGAAGCTATGGATATTATTTCTGATTATTGGGGAGCAATGTTAGATTTAGGTGCCACTACTTTTTGGGAAAACTTTAATTATGAAGAAAGATTGAAAGCGAATCGAATAGACGAACTTCCAGTTCAATCAAAATATGATATTCACGCAGATGGTGGTAATCATTGCTATATAGGCTTAAGAGCAAGTCTCTGTCATGGCTGGGCATCTGGGCCGACTTCATGGCTTACAGAACACGTATTAGGTTTTAAAGTTTTAGAGCCTGGTTGTAAAACAGTTAAAATTAAACCCAATCTGGGTAATTTAAAATATGCTGAAGGTAGCCTTCCTACTCCTTTTGGTGAAATATATGTGAGACACACCCGATTAGCTAACGGAGAAATAGATAGTGAGATAAAAGCTCCAAAGATGGTAAGGATTGTTGAAAAGTAAGCCAGAATATAAAGTGCTTAAAATAAACTCTACACTAATGCAATGGTGTAAATGAAAAACAAGATGGGTTGGGGTTGATTGGTAGTAATATTTAAATAGGCGCATTCATTTAACACTCAAAGCTTTGCTTATCAGGTAAATAATGCCTATATTTACATAAGCAAAACCCCGAAAAGTACTGTAAACACTTAAAATCGGGGTTTTTCAAAATACAAGCATTATG
>JAQVZQ010000317.1 GCA_028708095.1 Dysgonamonadaceae bacterium | reverse complement strand
GCAAGCGAAGTCAAGAAAGTTTTGCTTAAAAATAAGTCTGAAAGACACATTAGGGGAGGTAAAGCTACTCGCTTAAAATATAAAGAAGCACATGAGCAGGAAAAAGTCAGCAATATGTAAGAACAACCTTGATGAGAGCCACCAATTTAAACGATTGAGTGGCTTTTTAGTTTTTTAACTTTTTATATAATTTTTAAATATGCCTTGATTAATTTATATTAAAAATACTCTTCGGGCAAATCTGGGGCAAATTTTATTTTACATCTCTTATATTGTCTAAGAATCCTTCAAGTTGAGCTACTGATTCTTTTTCTAATTTTTCAATAGAATGTAAGTAAGTGCCTGATACTGTTTTAATCGTATCTCCCAATCTTTTAGATACGATAACAACATTAACTCCTGAATTAATCATCATTGTATCCATTCCTGGTTCCCACATTTTATTATCTCATTATCTAATTATTTTTTTTATTAGTTTCAACAGATAACTCTTTGCCGTTTGATTTGACAAAGATATCACCATCCTGATCTGTCCGGTATACCTTTGGTTTCCATGTCTTACTGTCCAGCAAATCTAATGTTCTTTTATCTGGATGTCCATAGGTATTACCAGCTCCAACCGATATGACAGCATATTCAGGCATAAAAGTTCGCAAAAATCGGTACAGTGTCCCTGAATACGACCCATGATGTGGCATTTTAATCAGGTCAATATCGAACGAATCATCAGATTCATTTTGGTACTTGTCCGAAATTCTTTTTTGAGCAGCATCTTCAATGTCGCCTGTAAAGAGAAATCTGGTATTGCCGTATGTTATCAAAAGTACCAGAGAATCATTTCCCTCATCTGCACTCAAATCGACCACTTCAACTGTGGCACTTCCTAACTCATATTTATCTCCTATAGCAGGGACCATGATTTTAGAACCATTTGTGCTGAGTTCATGTTTTAAATCACTAAAGTATTTATTATCACTGTTATCAGAGTTGCATATAGTCATACCAATTTTAGATGCATAGGTTAAAGTTTTTTTCAATCCACCAATATGGTCTGCATGAAGATGGGAAATTGCCAAAATATCCAGCCGTTGTATACCTTTTTTTTCAAGAGTATCGTACACTTTATCTTCAGCCGATTTAGGGCCACCATCTATCAACATATAGTGACCATCGCACTCTACCAATGCCGAATCACCTTGTCCAACATCAATAAAATGGATGCTAAATGTTGAATCGCCTTGTCCAACATCAATAAAACCGATGCTTAATGTTGAAACGCCATTCTTTTCAGAGCAGGACCAAAGGCATAGAAGTGTTGCTATCAAAAGAATGAACGCTAATAATCTTTTTTTCATTCTTCCTCAAACACCACCTTATCTGCAAACAACCAATTATCCTTATACTCAACGACCTTATATCGGAAGATAATCGGATTATCTACGTCTTCGTTAATTATCTTGACCGTAGCCCTAGAATCTTCCGTCCATCCATAGTCCTTCATCATCTCGCTGGAAACATGGGCGAAGAAAGAATCTATCGCATCTTCTTTTCGCTTGACCTTGGTCACAGTACAATCATCAAATATTATGGTCTTATCGTTATCAGTTACTGTAACAACAATTTTTGCTTTAACCGTCAGCAGATCAACCGGAATTACGATTTTATCCTTGCTGAAATCAATGCTGTAATCATCTGCTGATGTAGAGAACGAGTATCGGTTATTGATCGGCTTTGACAAGAATACGCCATTGGTATCGGTTTGCAAGATCGCTCCAATTTCTGCTTTTTCTGAATAGTTAATGTGTATTTCATCTGCAAGTGCAAACAGCAACTCACAATTCAAAACCAGCGGCTCGTACAGAGGGGGGAGTTCTGTCGTTCTGGCATCTTTCAGAGCCTTATTATAGGTTTTAAGTCGCTTTTGTTCGTCTTTATACTCCTGCTCAGCCTCTTTTTTCTCTTCCTCAGTCATAAATCTGTAATCCGGTTCTTCCGCTTTCAATTCTTTCACATCTTCCAGATAAGTAGTGTTCAACGCTCGCTGTTCATCCAGCAGGATAGTAACATTGTCATAAGCTATATTGTATGCAGCTTCCAGATACTCACGCTCATCTGTTCTTGCATACAAATCCAGATAGACCTGTGCCGCAAAATAACGGATAGACCACTCCTCCATAGTGGTATTATCGATAATGGCATTTGCAAATGCTTCAACATTTGAAACATAGGCATCACCATAATAGGTTTCCTGTGCAGCTATGATAGCTAGGGGGAGAATTTGGACATAGTTGTAGTCCTTCCGGTAAATACCTGTGGCAAGTTCATTATACTTGTCTACACAATCCAGGCATTTTCTATACTGTGATGTTACGTAATAGCAATCCGCCAGCTCAAGCCAATAATTGCCAAGCAACTTATAAGTTTCTTCCTCGGATTCCAACCGACGGATTTTTTGCTGTACTGATTCTATCGCACTGATTTCGGCAAAGTTTTCTATTGCTTTTTCATTTAGTGTTAGTTTGCCGTCCAAGTCATATTCCTGAACAATATCAACCATATAATCGAAGGCTCTTTCTCGGTTCTTTTGAATCGTTGCAGTTTCCTCATCATCAAGTTCCCATCCACTTAACAGGAATTCTTGAGCTACGGCTTCGTTTGTACCCTTGTAGTTGTTGTACGAATCTACAAAAGTATAAACAACGCTGGTGGCCAGCTTCTTCCAATTGAAAGAGGTTGTCATAGACAGAATGGCAAGAGGGTTTGGAACGGCACTTCTAATAGTAGCCGCTTTGTCCTGGTTGTAGATGTACTGCAACTGATCTCTTTTTACTGAGATGTTGATATAAGACTTAATAATGTCCCGTAAATTTTTTAGATGATCCTGCGTGGTTTCATCTATTGCACCTGGATTTATGTCATTGAGCAGAGAGGTGTAAATATCGTCCAGGAGCAACCGACTATCTTTAGAGATACGGATTTCCTCGGCGGTAATAGCGAGGTAATACAGCATCGAAAACGAGTTTCTTTGTTGATGGGTCAGCCCCAGCTCATCGGGTTCTTCTTCCTGAGGAGTTACAACAGGCGGCGTAGTAGCCACAGTCTGAGCCTCTGTTGGAGATGTCGGTTCCTCCAGTTCTGCTTCTATAGAGGGATCTGTTATATTCTCAGAAGGAACAACTGGCTCCTCGGAAGAGTCAGTAGTCGCTTCTTGATTAGCAAAAGCAACTTCTTCGTCCGGAGTTGTGGAGGTTGTATTCGCGCCACAACCCGCAGGTGATACGGTAATAGATATGGCAAGCAATAATGCCAGCATTCGATTTACATTCGTTTTTTTCATCTTTATTTCTCCCTGTGTGTAATAGCACTTGTATTCAATCTATCTCAGTAAGCATTGTACCATGTATGCTTTCCTAAATATTTGCAGAGGACAGACCTGCTCTCTTGCGTAGTTCTGCCTTACTTATCTCTCTTTCTGCACAAAGAACCCACAATTTCTTAAAACTAACCTTCATGTGAACACTCATTATAATAGCTTGTGTAAATTTTGCATATCATGTTTGTGAGGTTACTAACACATACTATCTATATTATAGTCATTTTTCAATAATTTTCAAGTTGCTTTCAAGGATTTAGGTATAATTTGCGCTTGATAAAGGAGTTCAATCAAGGTTATAATCTAATATTAAACAAATTTTATATAAAAATCATATAAATTTATAGAATTATCATGCAAATAATGGTAACATATAGGTAATGTAGTACGGTTAAAGAAGGTATTTATTTTGATTACTTACTTCAAGAATCAAATAGAAGTAGCTGAGGCATTAAAAACCGTTATAGATAATTACTGGGAAATGAAAGTAGAAGAAAATGATTTAATCACCTATATCAAGCAGGTAGGTGAAAACAACCGTGACCTGATTTTTAAGAACAATGAATATTCTTTGGTTGTGAAGCAGAGATTAGGAATAAAGAGATTAAGGTTAGTAAGTAAAATATTGGATAGAGGATAGTTAAAGGGGAAGTACATAATGGATGAATTTCACAGAAACAGGCAAACAGGAATCAATATAAGTGAGAAAGCGAATCTAATATGGGC
>JAQVZQ010000041.1 GCA_028708095.1 Dysgonamonadaceae bacterium | reverse complement strand
AACAGTATGGGCACATAATGTCAGACCATACCTCAATTTTCATTTTTTCGGGATGCATAATATTGTTTTAGTTTGTGTTCATGGCATAAACAGCCTTTATGCCTCAAAAGTTCACCTCAATAAAGTAAACTATTTTGTAAACAGCAAATATAATTGTAGTTTTGAGATTAAAAATCATTATAAAATGAAAAACAAGCTTTGGACAAAGGATTTCACATTAATCACTTCAGCAAACCTATTGATGGCAATTGCTTTTTATTTTATGGTGCCAATCTTACCTGTCTTTTTATCTGATAACTTTTCGGCAACCGAAGGTCAAATAGGTTTAGTGCTTTCTTTTTATACCGTTGCTGCTTTGCTTGTTCGTCCTTTTGCCGGGTACGCATTAGATACTATTGGTAGATACAGTATATACGTAGGGTCATTATTATTGTTTTCAATTATCTTTTTCGGGTATGTATGGGCAACATCTATCTTGTTTGTACTTGTGATTCGTTTTATGCATGGATTAACTTGGGGTTCGATGAGTTCTGCAGGATCCACCATTGCTGTGGATTTAGTCCCTCAAGAAAGAAGAGGCGAAGGTATCGGTATTTTTGGTCTTTCAATGACCATTGCAATGGCCATTGGACCTTTGATTGCTATTGCAATTACGGGAGATAGTAGTTACAAAAGATTGTTTTTTTCTGCAGCAGCATTTAGCTTCATTGGTTTAATACTTGCTTTATTTGTTAGAATACCAAAAATAACAAGGGTGAAAAAGAAGTTTAATTTTTCTTCTTTGATTGAGAGAAAATCTTTGCCTGTTTCACTCAATATGCTTTTAGTTACGATACCTTATGGAGGTATTATTTCTTTTATTGCTTTGTATGGAAGGTCAATTGATATTGATAGTAGTGGATTGTTTTTTTTGTTACTTGCTGTAGGAATAACTATTTCGCGTATCTTTAGTGGCAAATCGTTTGATAGAGTTGGCCCAAAAAAGATATCTATTTTAGGATTAGGATTGATTATAGTTGGGCTTCCCATTTTAGCGATGAGCCAAAACTATTTTGGATATCATCTTTCTGCTCTGATATTGGGTTTTGGGTTTGGTATAATTATGGCGACATTTCAAGCCATTGCCAATCATAATGTTGAAGCTAATAAACGAGGTGCTGCAAATTCCACTTATCTTACTTTTTTCGATTTAGGAATTGGTTTGGGGATGTTGCTAGTTGGATATTTAATTCAAGTAATAAATTATTCTGGAGCCTTTGTTATATGTGGAATTATAGAAGTTATTGCTCTCATTGTTTTTGTTTTCTACACCTTACCAAACTTTCATCATTCAAAATAGGGACATTCCCGAGGGCTAGATTTACTCCAAACATTTTGCAGGGACATTCTGAGGGCTCTCTTTTTGCTTAAACAAATTGCAGTGACATTCCGGAAGAGTAGATTTAGTCCAAACAGATTGCAGGGACATTCCCGAGGGCTAGGTTTAGTCCAAACAAGTTGCAGGTGCATTCCCCGTGTGTCCAGCTGGGGCAATTCGCTAGACTTGTGCCAGTAGTAAAATAGCATTTGTGAGAAATATGCGTTAGCAAAAGTAAAAAAACCGTTTGTTGTACTTAAACAACAAACGGTTTCTTATTTATATAAACACCCTAGCGTTACTTCGCCTTTTCTGCTATAGCTTTAGATACGCTCATCACAATTTTCTGATTTTCTTTATCAAATTCTACGCTAATTGAGTCTCCTTCACTTATACTTGTGCGAATAATCATTTCTGCCATTTCGTCTTCCAAATACTTTTGAATAGCTCGCTTTAAAGGACGTGCACCAAATTGCACATCATATCCTTTTGAGGCAATAAACTCTTTTGCATCGTTGTTTATTTCGATATTAAATCCTAATATATTCACGCGTTTATAGAAGCCCTTTAATTCAAGATCAATTATTTTATAAATTGTTTCTTTGCTTAACTGATCGAACATTACTAAATCATCAACTCTATTTAGAAACTCAGGAGCAAATGCTTTATTCAAAGCTTTCTTAATTACGCTACGTGAATGTTCAGAATCGGACATATCGGATGAGGTGCTAAAACCAACACCTCGACCAAAATCTTTCAATTGACGCGTACCAATATTAGAGGTCATAATAAGAATTGTGTTCTTAAAATCTATTTTACGACCTAGACTATCAGTAATATGTCCTTCATCCAATACCTGTAGAAGAATATTAAACACATCAGGATGTGCTTTTTCAATTTCATCCAATAGAACTACAGAGTATGGTTTGCGTCTCACTTTTTCTGTAAGTTGTCCACCTTCTTCGTATCCCACATATCCGGGAGGTGCTCCGACTAATCGTGACACTGTGAACTTTTCCATATATTCACTCATGTCCACCCTGATCATATTGTCAGTAGATTCAAATAAAAACTCTGCAAGTTTTTTTGCTAAATGAGTCTTTCCAACACCTGTTGGTCCTAAAAACATGAAGGTTCCGATAGGCTTATTTGGGTCTTTCAATCCGACTCTATTACGCTGTATGGCTTTTACAATTTTCTCAACAGCTTCATTCTGACCAATTACTTGTGATTCAATAACATCTTTCATTTGAAGCAATCGTTCACCTTCAGCTTCAGCAATACGTTGAACAGGCACTCCAGAAATCATAGCTACAACTTCAGCAACTTTTTGATCGTCTACTACTTCAGGCTTTTCTTTAATTTCTTTTTGCCAACGTGCTTCTTCAGTTTCTAAGGCTAACAACAACTGGCGTTGTTTGTCGCGATAGCTAGCTGCAAGTTCATATTTTTGTGCTTTTACTGCGTCGTTTTTTTGCTGTTCCACTTCTTCTAACTGAGTTTCCATTTCCTCAATAATTTTTGGAATAGTTATGTTAGAAATATGCACGCGTGAACCAGCTTCATCTAAAGCATCAATAGCTTTATCAGGAAAGTTACGATCACTTACATATCGTTCGGTAAGAGTTACACATGCTTTTAATGCTTCATCGGTATAACGGACATTATGATGTTCTTCATATTTGTCTTTTATATTTTGTAAAATTAAAAGAGTTTCTTCAGCAGTGGTGGGATCAACAATAACTTTTTGAAATCGACGTTCCAAGGCACCATCTTTTTCGATATTCTTTCGATACTCGTCTAATGTAGTGGCACCTACACACTGTATTTCTCCTCGTGCAAGGGCAGGTTTTAGCATGTTAGCAGCATCCAAAGATCCTGCAGCACCACCAGCTCCTACAATGGTATGAATTTCATCAATAAAGAGAATTATGTTAGGGTTTTTAGATAACTCATTCAAGATTGCTTTGATGCGTTCTTCAAATTGTCCACGATATTTTGTTCCTGCAACAATTGACGCCATATCTAATGCAATCACTCTTTTGTCAAACAAAATGCGAGATACTTTTTTTTGAATTATGCGTAAAGCCAATCCTTCTACAATAGCTGATTTACCTACACCAGGTTCACCAAGAAGAACAGGATTGTTCTTTTTGCGGCGACTAAGAATTTGTGACAAACGCTCAATTTCTTTATCACGACCCACTATAGGATCCAATCTGTTTTCAGATGCAGCACGCGTAATATCAGTTCCGAAATTATCTAAAACAGGAGTGTCAGATGTGGGTTTAGTTTGGGCTCCACCTATTGGACTTTGAGACGAAGATCTTTCTTTCATTTCATCGTCATCGTCGTCTGTAAAATTGGCACCCATTTTCGGGCTTTCAATATCTTCCAATACGTCAGTTCGTGTATCCACTATACTTTTTACATATAGTAGGGTGTTAGAATAATCAACGTTGAACGATTTTAATATTGAATTGACAAGGCTGTTTTTGTCTTTTAATATAGCTAAAAGTAGGTGTTCAGAATCGGTTGGAGTCGTTTTAGTAAGACGAGCTTCCAAAATGCTCATTTTCAATACTTTTTCTGTGCTTTTGGTGACAACCAACTCATTGTCTTTCTCATATGGTTCTTGAGCCTCACGTATTTGAACATCAATCTTTTCTTTAAGAGATTTCAGATTAACATCAAAATCTTGTAGAATTTGAATAGCTAATCCATCTCCGTCCCTTAATATACCAAGCATCAAGTGTTCGGGTCCTATATAATTGTTTTGGAGTCTTCCAGCTTCTTCACGGCTATATGCCATAATGTCTTTGACTCGCTTTGAAAATTTATTATTCATTTAAGTTTCCTTTCCTTGTAATATATATATGATGTAATAGGTACAAATATAATAGTTATTTTAATTGTCCTTTGTATATTATACTAAGCAAAAACAATGCCAACAACTTTTTAACAACTAAATTTCTTTTTTGTTCTAACACAAAATAAGCGATACATTGAACAATGTACCGCTTATTTGACTGTTTATAATGAAAAGGTTTATTATGATAGCGTTGAAGCTAACATCCAAACTGTTTTTTCTTGGCCTAAAATGTAGTCACCCATTAAAGAAACAGTTCCTTCGTCATTTGCTTCGGAAGCTATGTCTAAAATCTTACGTTCTTTTGCGATCAATGTTTTTAAGTAACCTAGTACTAATTTCATTGCTTCGTCTCCGTTAGCAACAACACCAGATTCTTTAATCTCATTTTTCTTTAAGTAATCGCTAAAGTTATGTAAAGGTGTTTCGCCTAACATTAAAATGCGTTCTGCAATTTCATCAATCTGATCTGATACTTCGTCATATAGCTCTTCAAACTTATCATGTAATTTAAAAAATCGTGGACCTTTGATGTTCCAATGGAATCCGCGCAAATTAGTGTAGTAAACTTGAAAGTCAGCTAATAGATTTTGTAATTCATTGCTAATTTCTTTTGTAGCACTTTTGTCTAAACTTAAATAATCTGTTGTTTTCATATTATAATTTGTAATTGTTACTTGTAATTTATTAGTGTAAAGATACTCATTTAACTTTTAAATTCAAAATAAATAAGACCCTATGTCTTATTGATTCTATCTATATGTTATCACACACTTTTTGTTGATAAACATTCCCTATCAATTAAATGTATCTATTATTCAATATGTGGAATTAGCCTTTCATTCTTTAAAGCAAGATTATCTGTATAAAAATAACCGCTGTTTATTTAGGCTGCTTTTTTTTATTGATAGGATACTTAGGCAATCCACGTGTTTTAAGATTTGTGGTTACTCTTGCTTTTGCTTTTGATCCAGGTATATAGTCGTGACGATACATATTAAATAACAAAACTAAATAGGAGAGAAGCAACGGACCAAAAATAACACCCCAAAAGCCGAACATTTGCAGTCCAATAATAACTCCGAAAATTGTTATCAATGGGTGAATATCAGCTAATTGCTTTTGTAGCATAAAGCGCGCAACATTGTCTACTCCTCCAATTATAAAAGTACCATACATTAAAAATAAGAAACCTGTTAAAGCATCACCAGATATGAAAAATCCTATACTTAATGGTATCCATACTGCCATGGTGCCTATAACGGGCAAAATGGTGGAAAATGCAGTAAGAATAGCAAAAAGAACAGGTCTGTCTATTCCAAACAACATATATCCAAAAAGCGCAAATACTCCTTGTATAATTCCCAATAAAGGTATACCTATGGCATTAGCACGAATAATCTCTTTTGTTTCTTCTGCCAAAATTTGTTTGTTTTCATCACGGAATGGCAAGATTTCTTTAAAGCCTCGTTCAAATCCTTTGTAATTATAAAGCATATAGTAGAGAATAAAAAGCACTACTATACTATTTAAGATTAATGAATAAGTGCTTGCAGCTAAGAATTGAAGGGTAGTACCGCCAAGTTTAGGAATAAAAGCTAAATTGTTTAGAGTAATCAGTTGATAGCCAATTCTATCTTCAATCATGTCAATTAAGCCCTCTAATTGAGTAAACCATAGTTGGATATCAAACTCAATTCCTGATAAAGTATCCACTACCAATAATGCAAATGCAGTTAATGGTATTAGAAATAATAAAAGTGCTTCAATTAATAGTAAAGATGCACTCAAAGCCCTGTTCCATTTTTTCTTTTCAGTGAGGTAAGCCATTTGACTGCGCATCAAAACAAATAAAGTAGATGCACCTAATATCCCACTTAAAAAAGGTCTTCCCTCTTTGAAGAATATTAGACCAACTAAAACAAGCAGAGCAATTAAAATGTATTTATATTGGTTGTTATTTATCTTGATCATGTGAATGCTAATTGTAATTTAACTATAAAGTTAATGAAAATCTTCTGGTTTCGAAAACCCACCTTCAATAAGTGCATTTTTAGCTGCTTCGTAATCTTCTTCTGAAACTTGCATGTCAATATCACCAAGCGAATAGGATAGTTGACTAGCTACCATATTTTTTAAGTAAACTGTAATACCCTCCATTTCTAAAAAAGATTGAACTACTGTTACTTCTGATGGAAAATTAAAAGTCTTAATAGTAATTAGATCCATAATATCCTCCTTTTATTAAATTTGTACTTTACAAATATATGTATTATAATAATGCAATTCTACTGAACAAAGTCATTTATATGACATTTTTGGTTTATTTTTGAGATAAACTAGACGTATTACTTATAAAACAAATAATAATGAATAAAGTTGCTCTAATTACAGGTGCTACATCGGGCATTGGTGATGCTACTGCCAATTTATTGGCCGAGATGCATTATGATATAATTATTACCGGTCGACGTGCAGAGAGGTTGGAAAGTCTTAAAGCAAAGCTTGAAAAAGGCACCAGTCGTGTTCTATCTCTATGCTTTGACGTAAGAAACGAGAATGAGGTTAAGAATGTTTTCAGAGAACTACCTGAATCATGGAGAAAAATAGATGTGCTAATTAATAATGCTGGTTTGGCAGCTGGTCTTGAACCTATAGATTGTGGAAATTCTAACGATTGGAACAGAATGATAGATACAAATGTGAAAGGTTTATTATACATATCTTATGAAGTGGCACAAATAATGAAGAACAACAACAATATGGGTGGTCATATCGTTAATATTGGTTCTATTGCAGGTAAAGAGGTATATCCAAATGGTAATGTATATTGTGCAACTAAGCATGCGGTTGATGCTTTAAGCAAGGGTATGCGGATGGACCTGTTGAAACATAATATTAAGGTTACCCAAATTTGTCCAGGAGCAGTTGAAACAGAGTTCTCATTGGTAAGGTTTCACAATGATTCAGAACGTGCTAAAACCGTTTATGAAGGCTTTGAGGCGCTTGTTGCCAAAGATATTGCTGATTGTATATGGTTTGCAATTTCACGTCCAAAACATGTTAATATCAATGATATGATTGTTATGCCTACAGCACAGGCATCTTCATCTGTGATTTTAAAAAAAGGGGAAACATAATGAATTATGAAAAAAATATTTTTAAGTATAGTGTGTATGTTGTCAGCTATTAGCGGTAATTCTCAAGAAAATATTGTTTATCACGAGCCTCCAACTTCTATTCTTGAGTTGGTGAATGTTGAAAGAGCTCCATTAGTTTCTTTAGATAGTAAAAAAGAGCAAATGCTTTTTTACTATCGTGATGCATTTAAGTCTCTATCCGATTTAAGTCAACCAGAATTACGTTTGGCAGGACTTCGTATTAATCCCAAAACAAATATATCGAGCACAACTAATTTTTATACAAACATAAAATATAAGAAAATAGACGATAAAGAGTTGCAACAGGTTGCGAGCTTACCTGCTAATGCTCGTATTACTCACACATCTTTTTCTACTGATGAAACAAAGTTGGCGTTTACAAACACAACTGATGAAGGAGTAGAATTGTGGGTGGTTGATTTAAAGACTTTGAATGCAACAAAACTGACTCCCCCAATTCTCAATGCGAACTCTGGCACTCCTTATAGCTGGTTTAAGAACAGCAATTCAATGCTTGTAAGAACTCTTCCTGAAGATAAATCAGAGTTAATTGATAGACAAAAAGCATTACCCACAGGTCCGATAGTTACAACAAGCGATGGGCAAATATCTCAAAACAGAACTTATCAAGACTTATTAAAAAATAAAACTGACGAAGCTAATTTTGAGACATTGATGACTTCCGAGATTTACAGGATTAATATTGATGGGTCAAAAACTAAATGGAAAGGATAAGATTTGCACCAAAGCATGTCTTTTTCACCCAATGGAGAGTACGTTTTGTTATTAACAATCACTCCACCTTATTCTTATTTGGTTCCATACTATATGTTTGCTGCTAAAACAAATGTATATACGATGGATGGTAAGTTGGTTACAGAATTTAATCAAAGTCTTTTACTCGAAAACTTACCAATAGGTTTTATGGCTACAGAAACGGGTAAAAGAAACATATCGTGGCGAGCTGACGAACCTGCTACGCTCTATTGGGTAGAAGCACTTGATGGAGGTGACCCAGCCAATGAGGTACCTTTCCGCGATGAAATATTTCAATTGAGAGCTCCTTTTACTGATTCTCCTTTGTCATTGACAAAAACAATAAATCGTTATGTAGGTATTTATTGGGGAAACAAACAATATGCACTTTTGATTGATCAGTGGTGGAACAGTCGAAATCAAAAAATATATGTCTTCAATCCGTCTGACAACACTTTAGAACCCTCTATTGTCACAGATAGAAACTACCAGGATGAGTATAGTGCACCTGGTTTTCCTCAAATGGAGCGAAACAATATGGACAGAGATGTATTGATTATACAAAAAGACAATATCTACTTGTTTGGAGATGGATTTACACCCAATGGACAATTCCCTTTTATTGACGAGCTTAACTTAAAGACTCAGACAAAAAGAAGACTGTATACATCTTCATACAATGATAAAGTAGAGGATTTATATTCTTTTGTCGATATAAAGAAGGGCTTGGTACTTACACGTATTCAATCACCAACAGAGTATCCTAATTATTATTAAAAGAATATCAACAATAAAAAAGAACCAACTGCGGTTACTTCCTTTGAAAATCCTTTCAAAAGTATTGAAAATATTCACAAAAAAGTGATTAAGTATAAACGCAATGATGGTGTAGATCTTTCAGGAACGCTTTATTTACCTGCCGATTATGACAAAGCTAAAAAAGAAAAGCTACCCATGATAATGTGGGCATATCCAACGGAATATAAGGATAAGAGTAGTGCAGGACAAAATACATCTAATCCAAATTCGTTTACCTATCTTTCATATGGAAATCCAATTTATTGGGTAACTCGGGGTTATGCTGTGTTAGATGATGCTGCTTTCCCAATAGTGGGCGAGGGTGAGACACAACCCAATGATACTTTTATTGAACAACTTGTAGCAAATGCTAAAGCTGCCATTGATGCAGTAGATGCTTTGGGCCATATCGATAAAAAGAGAGTAGCAGTAGGTGGACATTCGTATGGTGCATTTATGACAGCAAACCTGTTGACGCATTCTGACTTGTTTGCAGCTGGCATTGCCCGTAGCGGAGCATATAATCGCACACTTACACCTTTTGGCTTTCAAAGTGAAGAACGCAGCTATTGGAATTCACCTGAGGTGTATAATTCAATGTCTCCCTTTATGAATGCTCATAAGATGAAAACTCCTCTATTGCTTACACATGGTGAGTCAGATAATAATTCGGGTACGCATACAATGCAAAGCGAACGCTATTTTCAGGCATTAAAAAGCTTTGGTGCGCCCGTTAGATTGGTTATACTTCCAAAAAAAAGCCATGGTTATGTAGCGAAACAAAATGTGCTTCATTTGCTTTGGGAACAAGACCAGTGGTTAGAAAAATATGTGAAGAACAAAAAGGATTGACTGTGTATAAAATGAGTCATCAAGGTTATAATTTTAGAGTATTAATCAATTGTAGATAAGCTCTTGGGAGATTTTTATATAAAAAAACGCAGCAAATCTATTATATAAATCTGTTGCGTTTTAATTCTTTTATTAAAAATAACTCGTAAACCTATTATCTGTTTACTTTATCTTGATGGTTCTATCAACCTTCGGTTCGTTTTTTTCTTCTCGTTTAGGAATGTTGATGGTCAAAATTCCATTCTCAGCTTTTGCACTAATTTTATCTCTGTCTACAGTGTCTGGTAAAATCATGCGTCTTTGGAAATGAGAATAAGAAAATTCACGTCTTAAATAGCAGGTCTCTTGATCGTGCTCTTCGGTTTCAGATTTTTTATCCACCGATATTACTAGATTATTGTCGTCATCTATTTTTACATCGAAATCTTCTTTTGTCATTCCTGGAGCTGCAACTTCAACCTTAAACTCTTTTTCATTTTCTAAGATGTTTAATGCAGGACTTGAGCTGTTTGCTTTCTCCATCCATTCGTTACCGAAAAAATCATTAAAAATTCCCGGTATCCAATTTTGAGTTCTTCTAATTGTTGGTAACATAATCATTTTCCTTTCTTTAAAATTAATATTCTGATTTCTTTTTATTTCTTGTAAATTTAATCGCTATATAGTGTCTGCCAGAAAACTGTTGCTTTGAGTCTTGATAAGACTTTATAATATATACCGACTTCATCTAGTAATCTGCAAATTATATGCCGAAGGGAATACTTATCTTCTTTAGAAGGCTTCATGTCATTTTGTCGCAAAACTTTGTGTTTTAAGACCAAACGTTCTTTTTATACTGACATATAGTCATGCTTGGCTAATTTAATGCTTATTTAATTCAGCTGAATAGAAGATGGTTCAAACATTTAAATTTTAAAGTAAATAGTGAATGATGTTGTTTTATTTGTAAATTAGAATGGTTTTGTATATTTGTAGTGCAATTAGGAGCACTTCAAAAAATAACCATATATTTTATGAGAAGATTCACACTTGAGAGATAAAGTGATATATTGAGTTGCTTATAATTAATCTTGATTAGTTAATTAATAAAAATGAAAAAAAACTGGGAATGAAATATATATTAATGATAATCTTTTCACTTACTACAATTTCCATTCATGCAAAGGAGGTTGTGTATCAATGTGATTTTTCTCGTGGGAAATGGGACGCTTCGGATTGGCAAATAATTAAAAGTCCAAGATGGCCTCATCTCGGAGCTTGGAATCAACAAAATGATCATATAAGTAATAAGGTTCCAAATGATGCAAGTGAGGAAGAGATGCTTAACAAACGAGCAGGTGAAACTTATACAAGTATGGTCCTTAAGGAGAAGTTTAGTCAAAACCTTACCATAACCAGTACAATGTCATTCGATTATCGTATGGCCCCGATAATTGTTATTACGCCTGAATATGGTAAAGATGCAGAAGGCAATCTTGAACATAGAGAACATTTTGAGATTGTTCTTTTCGATAAGGGTTTGAATGTATGGCATCATTATTACACTAATGGTAAACCTCATTGGAAAAAAGCAGCTTTTATAGATGCTACTTTTCAACCTAAGAATAAATATATTGTAGCCGTTGAAATTAAAACAGATAGCAGGGGTGTTACGTTGATAGTTTCTTGCGATGGTAATACATTTGGTTATATGGATGACAGTATACCAAAAATGTTTTATGTTGGAATAACTGGCTGTGAAGGCATCAA
The DNA here is from genome assembly GCA_028708095.1 of Dysgonamonadaceae bacterium. GTDB lineage: Bacteria > Bacteroidota > Bacteroidia > Bacteroidales > Dysgonomonadaceae > UBA2632. Next base: position 5,677 of record JAQVZQ010000041.1, on the reverse strand, counting down.
TAGGTTTTACGATTTTCAGATTTCAAAATAGTTTGTAGTTCTCATTCTCTTTTTGTGCACAAATATTGAAAACATAGCCGATGAAGCGTTAGTATTTGATAAGAGAAAGAGAGAAACTATCTAAACGTAAATACCCTAATCTCTCAAAAAACTGATAGATATTATATATAAATTCGAATGGTTTTGTATATTTGTATTACTGTCAAGCGAAATTGGAATGAAATTATGAAAGTATTTAGAATTAGTTTTTTGTTTTTTGCAATAGTTTTATTAGCATCATGTAATCAAAAAGAGACCTCAAGTAACTATACATTAGTATGGGAAGAGAATTTTGAAGATTCAACTAAACTTGAGAAACATTGGTCTAAAATTCCTCGAGGCAAAAGTGATTGGAATAACTACATGAGTGATTATGATCAGCTTTACAAAATTGAAAATAGCAAACTTGTTTTAAGAGGAATTAAAAACACAGTATTGCCAAACGATGAAGTGCCTTACTTAACAGGTGGTATTTATACAAAAGATAAAATTTCATTTGGCGAGGGTAGAATTGAAGTTAAAGCAAAACTGTTTGGTGCACGTGGAGCATGGCCAGCTATTTGGTTATTGCCCAATAATGCAGAGTGGCCTGAAGGAGGGGAGGTCGATATAATGGAACGATTGAATATGGATCGTTATATCTATCAAACTGTACATACTAACTACACTGATAAAGAGGGTATAAAAGACAATCCAAAATCAGGTATTGTTGCACACATCAACCCCGATGTTTACAATGTTTATGCTGTTGAGTTTTTCCCTGATTCAGTAAGCTTCTATATTAACGACACGCATACTTTTACTTATCCTAGAATAGAAACAAACAAAAATGGACAATTCCCGTTTAGCGATAATGAGTTTTATTTACTCATTGATATGCAGCTTGGCGGTAAATGGGTTGGTAATGTGAAAGAACAAGATTTACCAACACAGATGCATATTGATTGGATTAAGTATTTAAAGAGTAAAAAATAAAAACATCGGTTTTACAAATAATTTTCTTATTGATCTTCACTCTTGTTTAAAAAAAACTCCTCGCTGATTAGTTTCTTTTCAGTTAAATAATTATTTTATCTTTTTGAATTAAATGAGTGAATATTATATGCGAGCTCTATATTGAACATCTATACATGTTTAAATATAATACCATAAGAAAATATTGACTTCAATTTTCGCTCTATAGTTTCATCACATGCAAATCTATTACATTAATCTTGGTGTAGACAAATGATCCCATGCAAAGTCATTACTCTCATCAAGACGCATAAACAACCCTCCATACTAAGTCATCACTCACATCCAGACAGATGCTTTATTATCCTAACACATCAATCACTCTCTACAAGTAGACTGATTATCTATGATGAATGTGACATTACTCAAAACTTTGGGTAAGAATTATAGAAAATCCACTCAATAACTATAATTCTTACGTAAGATTAGGGACTGTATGAATCTATAATCGTAAATCTTACGTAAGAATATGCATCAAATAATTTTCAAGTAGAAATACTTGCGTAAGATTTTGTGTTAAGAGAGTGATTTGTCAAAAAACTTATGCAAGGAAACTATATCATGGTTATAATTAGCATAAACCTTGTGTAAGACATAGAGTAAATTCACTCGAAAGTAAATAATCTTACGAGAAAATAATAGAAAAAAAATAATGTAAGCTTTAAATTGAGCAGGTTATAAGTAAAAGGTTGCAAAGAAAGGATATTCACAGAGGCAAATTAAAGTAAAGAAAAAGTTATATTGACTAGATTTGTCACTGACGGGAGGTGTGAAATTGTTTAACATTACAACTAAATTCCTAATGGGATTATACGAATTACCCATATAATTTTAAGAAACGAATATAACAGCATAGTAATAGAAACATTAATTTATATGCAATAAGTTCTTATTCAAATCCATCTATAAAGAATCCAACAAAATAGTGTATTTGGGTATTATGTATTTAAACTCTCAAAAAAAGTATTTTGCTGTAACTTGCAGGTATTACGAGCAAAATACTTTAAGTTAAGATTAGAAGTGTAAGTAAATTAAAAAATATTTGTCATTGTGCTTCTCTTAGGGCTTTTATCCTATTGTGAGAAATTTTTAGAGCTGCATGATGTTTCGTTAGCATACTTCTAGTCTCTGCTGATAATCCCTCTGAAGTTAAAGCATCGTTATAAGCAGCTAAGGCTGCATCTTCGCCGTCTTCACAATTATCCAAAACTACTTTTCTATCAGATCCGCCAAAAAAAGCTTTTACATCCATCCAAATTCTGTATATCTTACCTGCATTTGTTGTTCCATCTTCAACTTTCAGACCCGTAGAAATAACTTTATCTACTAGTTCAGTCTTGAAGTCAAGGCTTTGGTTTACTTTTTCTTGAAAGAGCAAATTTAAATCAGAATCTTCGTCTTTTAATTCTTCCATAGCTTTTTGATAACCAATAACACGATCATTGTTTATAAGAATTAAATCATTTAATATACGAGCTTGATTTTCAAGAGTTGTCATAATTTTGTTTTTCTTTTTTTATTAATATATATATAATATGCTTATTACTTGATTATAAAACAATAGCAATTCATTTTTTGTTCATACTCTATTAGTTTGATAATTTTAAAAACAATAAAAAAATGGAATTAAGATCACCAGAAGCTTTCTAGTTAATTATGCTTTTTATGAAAGGCAGGTTGCACCTTTGTGGTGACTGACGAATGTAATGTAAACAAATAATAGTACCGCAACTACAAAATCTCATATACAAATGCTTTCTACAGAACAGAATCAAATAAAAGTATGGAGTCACTGGATATCCAACTAAATACCTTATTGACCCAGAAAATGTGATTTTATCAAGGAATTTGACATAAAATTAAATACTAAGATAAAGAAAGCAGCAAATTGTTTGACAAATCATATATTTTATGTAGTTTTATGCGATATTGTATCTAAACAATTTTAATCTAAAAAATAATTAAGCTTATGTCAACTAAAATTTCAAGAAGAAAGTTTTTACAAACAGGTGCAACTGCTGCTGTCGGTCTTACCGTTGTGCCATCTAGTGTACTTGGTAAAAGTTTAGGACACACTGCACCAAGCGATAAGTTAAACATTGCAGGGGTAGGTATTGGAGGGAAAGGTTTCTCAGATCTTAAAGCTGTTGAAAGTCAAAATATTGTCGGGCTTGCCGATGTTGATTGGAAATATAGTCAAAAAGCATTTGACTATTTCCCGAAAGCAAAGAAGTATTATGATTACCGAAAAATGTATGATGAGTTGGGTAAGTCTATTGATGCAGTAGTTGTTGCTACATCTGATCATACCCATGCTATTGTTGCAGCTGATGCTATCACAATGGGTAAACATGTGTTTGTTGAAAAACCTTTGACTCACACAGTTTATGAATCTCGTTTATTAACAAAATTAGCAGATAAATACAAAGTTGCTACCCAAATGGGTAATCAAGGTTCTTCTGGTGCTGGAGTAAGGGAAGTTTGCGATTGGATTTGGAATGGTGAAATAGGTGAGGTTACAAAAGTAGAGACTTTTACTGATAGACCTATTTGGCCACAAGGACTTCCACGTCCTAGTGTTGTTGATCCCGTGCCAAGTACTTTGGATTGGGATTTATTTGTTGGGCCAGCATCCAAGCGTACTTTCAATGAGATATATACACCTTGGAATTGGCGAGGATGGTGGGATTTTGGTACAGGAGCTTTAGGTGATATGGCATGTCACATTCTTCATCCTGTTTTTAAAGGTTTGAAATTAGGATATCCTTCTAAAATTCAAGCTACTTCTACTATGTTACTTACAGATTGTGCTCCTAATGCAGAATTTGTTAAGTATACATTTCCTGCACGCGATAACATGCCAAAAGTAGGTATGCCCGAAGTTGAGGTAACATGGTACGATGGAGGTTTGCAGCCAGCTAGACCAGCAGGTGTACCCGATGGTGTGAATCTGAACGATGGCGGTGGTGGTGTAATATTTTATGGAACAAAAGACACCCTAATTTGTGGTTGTTACGGAGCAAATCCATGGTTAGTTTCAGGGCGCAAACCAAATGCTCCAAAAACACAACGTGAAGTTACCTTGACTCATTATATGGACTGGGTAAGAGCATGTAAAGAAAATCTGTCTAATAGAATAGATCCTGCATCACCTTTCTCAGAAGCAGGTCCTTTTAATGAAATGGTTGTATTGGGTGTATTAGGAGTAAGATTACAGAATTTAAATCAAATTTTGGAATGGGATGGTGAAAAAATGGAGTTCACAAATATTCCTGAAGATGCAACAATTAAAACAATCATTGAAGATGGTTTCAAAATTACTGATGGTCATCCAACTTTTAATAAAAAATGGACTGACCCTGTAAATGCACGAGAAATGGCACGAGAAATGATAAAGCATACTTATCAGAATGGTTGGAAACTGCCTTCTATGCCATAAAGTAATTTAATTAGTTTTAATAAGAAAAGGTCAGATAAAGAGTTACTCTTGTTTTTAAATCAGTTATTTACTACGGTAAGCATCTTAACTATTAAAACTTTGAAAGTCTTGTTTTTGCCCTTTTCTTATAAAACAGATAAAACGAGTAGTGTTCTTACAGACACTGATTATATATATACTAATAACAAAAAAAAATTATTTATGAAAAAAGTATTATTGACTTTTAGTCTTGTAATTATGGCTGTGATTTTATCTTCGTGCACAAACGCTAAAAAACAAGCAGAAGATACCACAGATAAAGATGCAACAGAAATGACAGATGATGAAATGATTACACTTTTTGATGGCGAAACTTTTGATGGATGGCGTGGTTACGGACGTGCGGATGTACCAACAGCTTGGACAATTGAAGATGGTGCTATAAAAATTAATGGATCGGGTAGAGGTGAAGCTGGTGCAAAAGATGGTGGCGATATCATCTTCGATCGTAAATTTAAAAATTTTGAACTAACCTTTGAGTGGAAGGTAGATAAGGGTGCCAATAGTGGTGTGTTTTATCTTGCACAAGAAGTTGAAGGAGAACCTATTTGGAAATCTTCACCTGAGTATCAAATATTAGACAATGCCAATCATCCTGATGCTAAACTAGGAAAAGATAACAATCGCCAGTCTGCATCGTTGTATGATTTGATACCTGCAGTACCACAAAACTCTAAACCTTTTGGAGAGTGGAATACAGGAGGAGTAATGGTATATCAAGGAACGGTAGTGCATTCACAAAATGGTGAAAATGTTGTTGAATATCATTTATGGACAGATGATTGGAAGCAAATGGTGGAAGGCAGCAAATTTAAGGGAATGGAAAACTTTGTTAACGTTGGTGGTGACAACCAAGAAGGTTATATCGGTTTGCAAGATCATGGTGATGATGTTTGGTACAGAAACATTAAAGTGAAGATTTTAGACTAACCTAAATCAATTTATCATGCAGAAAATAAAACTTTTCAGATTGATTTTGGGTTCTGTATTGCTTTTTTCAAGCTGTACTCAAGCTAAAGAAAATAAAGAATCAACAATTGACACAACAACTGTTGAGAAAAACATCTATATCCAACTCTATTCAGTTAGAGATGACATTAAAGCCGATTTTAAAGCTACTATTGCAAAGGTTGCTGAAGCTGGTTA
>JAQVZQ010000316.1 GCA_028708095.1 Dysgonamonadaceae bacterium | reverse complement strand
CTTGTGATGGGCATTCAGGATTACTCCTTGTTCACTGATGGGGAAAGAAGCGCCAAGACGAAGAAGGCAGAGGACCTAAGGGCAAAAGGCTTTCCAATAGAGATAATCTCTGAGGCTGATTTTTTGAGGATGATTTAGGGGATTTAAGCAATAGAGCCATTCGGCGAATGAAAAAACTAAAAAATATAGAGGAGGTTCTTAAATTGTACATCGTTTTTTTAACGGAAATGGATGAACACGGTGAAAGAAAGAAAGATTGGGGATTTTATATTTTAGACTATTGGGGAGCTCCTATTGCAGGACCTTTCGGAGGTCTTTATGAAGCATATAAAGAATATGAATTGATAAAAGAAAAAACCCAGTCAGAAGTAAAAAATCTCCCTAAAATAAAATTCCCTCGAAATAAATATTTTTCCTTGCTAATATTTCCTCAGCAAGGCCTTGTGCTTGAGAGATATTTTAGCGACGAAAACGGTAACTTGGTTAATTACGATTCTGCCCCTCAAATGAAATGTGATTCTGATCTTGAAATAACGCGATAGTCAAAAAGGCACATAAAAATATAAATATATCAGAATCTCTGATAATGGGGACTTGACTAGAGAGTGTGACAGTCATAATTTTATTGCTCTCTCTTCCTTGGTATAACTCTACAAAAATTTAAAGACTCACGATTAATTTCAAGAGGTGATCAGATGCTTTCTGCTTTCTTAGATGCATTAACATATACTCTTACACTTGCGGCAGCATTTGCTACGTGCATTCTCGCATACCTTGCACTAAAAGGATTCAATACATGGAAAGAACAACTTAAAGCCAAGATGGATGCTTTACAAATATAAAACACATCTGAATAAGGGGGATGAGTTTTTATGGATTCTGTTGAAATTTTTTTCTGTGGACTTCTCTTTAAATTAAAAATATACGAAACGGAAGGTTATGCTTTTCAAACGCTTTTTAACAATATCATGACGTCAGCATTCCCAAATTTTCAACCTATTGTTCCTTGGGGGAGTGCTGGAGATGGTGGCAATGATGGGTATATTCCTTCTGAAGGCAAGTATTACCAGGTATACGGCCCAAGCATCGCCAGAAACAATGAAAGCGTAGTAAATTACGCTCAAAGAAAACTTCGCGATGATTTTTTCCACTTAAAAGACAAATGGGGGGAGTGTTCCACCAACGCTCCTCTAGAACATTTCTATTTCGTTTACAATGATTTTTTCAAAGGCATTCCAGCTCCTTTAGAAGAAGCAATGTTAAATCTAAAAGAAGAAGCAGCATTGACTGAAGGTAGGGTCTTAGGCACATTTGAGTTAAAAAATATATTTTTCACTCTTCCAGACCATAATCAAATAGAAATTGTAGGATACCTTCCACCCACCTCTGAAATACCTCAATACGTCAAGGCGAAGCCTATTGGCGATTTACTTGAATACATGCTAAAGAGAATAGACTTTACATCTCTAGTTTTTTCTTCAGCTACGGATGCCCCCGATGTTGCAAAAAAAGCGAAATACAATGAGCTTTCTCAACCTATAAAGGATTACTTAGTTCGTTGTTTGCGTTTTAATTCATACATTGATAACTTTGCCCAATCTTCTCAGGATCAAGACATACTCCAAGCTATCTCTGATTTTGTACATAAACTATATTTAAGAAGCAAAGAAATAGTTCCAGATGATGCAGAAGATGCGTCTGATCTCAGGTTCGTTTGGATTGTTAACCAGATCATTCCTCCAGCAATAAGAGAAAATCACCACGCTCGGACGTCATATCAAGTGGCAGCACTCGTTATTTTGTCTTACTATTTTAAATCATGTGATATATATGAAAATCCGCCCGAAGAAAAAAATGAGAATGTTGAACAACTTTCTTGACTCCATTTCGTTTAAGGTTAAGATATAACAAATAGATTGTATCTCATTATTCGGGTAGGTGCGTATATGAATACTTTATCGTCATTAGTACCACATAAACATGTACGTTTTTGCGATTCTTTAATTGGTTTGGCAGGATTTTTACTGCCATTGCTAGAGGAATCCTGCACTCCTGACGAACTATGGGCGAAGCTCCAGCACAAAAAAAGTGGTTGGTTTGGAAAAATCTCCTTTACTTCTATGCTTTTTGCTATAGATATTCTCTACGCTATAAAACAAATAGAAATAACTGAAGGATGTCGAATAAGACGGTGTTGCCATGAAACTGATTGAATTATCATGTAACAACTCTTCATTTAAAACCATTAATTTCAAACCTTCCGGTGTAACCATTATTAAAGGAACGCGTTCTGACAACGAAAGGAGTTCTGTTAATGGTGTTGGTAAGACTTTGGCTGCTAAACTTGTCAATTATTGTTTAGGCTCCCGCAAAACCATTGATGTATTACGTAAAAACGTCCCTGATTGGATATTTGAATTAACATTTTCTCTCAATGGAGTAACCCATTGCATAGAACGCAAAGCAGATAATAGTTTATTAGCATTGAATGAGGAAAAAATAAAATATACAGATCTAATTCGATGGTTTAACGAAAATGGTTCGTTTGCTATACCAGAAGATATTACAAGTGTAACTTTTCGTTCATTGTTATCTCGTTTTTTGCGAACTTCTAATGAAGATTGTGTAGATCCTATAAAAACAAATAAAGAACAAGACTGCGAAGCATTGTTGAGAAATCTTTTTCTCCTAGGTGGAGATTATCATCTCGCACAAGAGAAAATACGTCTGAAAAAAGAATATGACCGACTAACATCTGAGCAAAGAGCTTTTCAAAATAACGAAATATTAAGCAAGATATTGCGTTCTGGCACTAATCCCCGTGTTCGTCTAAACTCGCTAGAACAAACGATAAGTTCTTTAGAGCAAGATATTAATAATTTAAATGTAGCTGACAATTACCGCTTAATAGAACAACAGGCAGATGAAGAAACTCAAAAAATGCGTAACTTAGAAAAAGATATTGCAATTTTAAAATTTCAAATTACTGAAGTAGAAAAAAGCATGCAAGATACTCCCGACATTACTAATGAGCAACTTTTACAGATGTATTCTGGACTTAAAATGATTTTCAAACAGGAGGCCTTGGAACATTTTGATTCTGTTGAAAGATTTCATTTTTCACTTGCAAAAAGAAGAAAACAGTATTTAGAAAGAGATAAACAAAAATTATTGCTAGAAAAGCAAGAAAAAGAAATGTCATATGAGCAAGTTTCTCAAGTTCGCGATAGTTATTTGAAGCAGCTAGAAGGGAAAAAGGCTCTTGATGATTATTCTGTTCTTGTCAATGAATTAGCTAAATTAAAAGAAGAAAAAAACCGTTTATTAGAATATGTTAATTTTGAAGACATAAACAATTCGGCTAAATTATCTATAAAATCACAAATTACTCTCAATGATGAAAATGCGAATGAATATACAAACAGAGAGCCTTTATATGAATATGATAGGATGTTTAGAGTATTATCATCTATGCTATATCCTCATCATGATGCCGGTATTATTTTAGAAAATAACACAGGATTTAACCAACAAAAGTTTAATTTGATCGTTCAAATACAAGGGCACGATTCTGATGGAATAAACGAAGCGAGAATAGTATTATATGATTGGCTTCTTTTAACGAAAGGTATTAATCACCATATGAAATTTCTTTGGCATGACAGCCGTTTATTTGCTAATATCGATGAATTCGCACGTGCACGATGGTTTGAATATGTACTAGAAGAAGCTAAACAGCAAGACAAACAATATATAGCAACAATTAACACAGAAAACTACGAAACTACTTATGCTACGTTAACAGAAGAAAAACGACAGCTTTTAGACGAAGCTGTTTGTTTGGAGTTGACACAAGACAACAATTTATTAGGAAAAACTTTAACAAATTAGAAACTGTTTACTCACTAACGCAAGCAAACACTGTAAGTTTATATATTTCGCTTCAACTCTTCCAACCAACTTCCCCACCACTGCATCATTTCTCGTCTCTCCGGAAGATACTCCGCATAGTTATAGGCAGCACGAACAGAGTTACCTTCAACATGAGCAAGTTGACGCTCAATCACGTCAGGAGCCCATCCATGTTCATTCAACACCGTGCTTGCCATGC
>JAQVZQ010000315.1 GCA_028708095.1 Dysgonamonadaceae bacterium | reverse complement strand
TTTACACAGAAACCGTGATAGGTTGTAATATAACCATAATCATTATCCTCTCCAACCAACCGCTTTACACGATTTCGCATTTCATTTGCTGCTTTATTGGTGAAAGTAACGCAAAGAATGTTTGCAGCATTTATTCCCAATGCTTCTACTAGATATGCGTATCGAGAAGTTAGTGCCTTTGTCTTACCAGAGCCAGCACCTGCAATAACACGAACATAACCTTCCGTTGTTGTAACGGCTTGAACTTGTTGTTCGTTAAGGTTCTCTAATATTTTATCAAATTGGTTCATCTGCTGTTTTGTAGCGTCTTTAACATTGCCTGTAACGGTCGAGTGTAAGTGCCGTAAGGGATTTCGGATGATTTCCTATCATGTTACACGAAAAGTTAAAGCGAACTTCTGACCTTCGAAAACCTCTGAAACCCTTATGGCATTTACACTTTGTTAGGCCACGTTATTGTTTTATTATTGGATGTCCATCACCATAACTTACTGAACTTGTATCAATTGTTTTACCTGGAGAGTTTGTTAAGAATTCAATATAATTATTTCCTCGTTTCTTCTTTATCCATTTAACAAGAACAAAATAAAATACAATTGCAGTTGCATAAGGTATTACTCTTATCCAGTCAATTGTTGAACTTTCCCATTTTAAAAATAAACCACTATAAATCCTTGTAAAGAAATGATATATTAAAAATATGGCAATTATTCCCCAAGTCATATAAAGTTGGATTTTTAATGATGTTTGGATTGCGTTTTTATCTCTATGTTTACCGAAATAATATTGAATGTCTTTTAAATCTGAAATTTCAAGAAATTGCCTCTCAATATTTGATATAATAACAAGGTTTCTATTGTACCAATAGTTAGAGTCATAAACCTGAGCAATTACCCAAAGTGATAATAGAACTACAACAGATACGGCAATATCTATTGGAATAATCCCTTTTTCTGCTAATGCTATAAAAGCAAATGATCCTATTAAAACACCAATTACTTGCCAAACAATTTTATGGTGCCTGTCAATATCATTGAACATCTGTTCATACATTTTGATTAAAAATTCATCACGTTTTTCCATTATAGTCCTCCCAAATTTTATTGATGTTAAAGATACTGTCTTTTAAGCAATTATCATATCCACCTATTTTGTGGGGAATAAATTTAGTTCCAACAAAATAATCTCCAAATTGAGCATCAAGTGTAAATCTATTACAGTCTGCACTCACAACATTTAATTTTCTTGCTAATTCTCTCTGAACATCAGGTCTTCCTCCCAATAAATGAACTTTTCTTCCTTTGAATCTTTCAGGTGGTATGTCTGTCTTTCCGTATTTTGATGGTACACTATATCCAAGAATATACTTTTCAGGTAATAAATGTAATTTGTCGATGAGTCTCTTGTCTTTTGGAACTAATATAATATTTTCACAATATTTATTCAAAATCTCTGCTTCTTCAAGAATACTTTTTAAATCATCTATATTTTCTATATCTCTTGCGACTGTCATCTTTGGACGTATTTTACGTACTGCATCCAAGTGCTTGTCAAAGTCGTAATTTTTCCAATCAATATCTATAAATGCCACAGAATCAAAGGACTTAATGTCTCGTAGGTTTGTATATCTTGCACCAACTTCCCAGCCCTGTTTTAATGCAAGTTCAAGTACTTTTTTACTGTGATTTACAATTTTAATCATTGGTTTGGTAAATTCTTTTAATGTGGCGGTGGCGGTATGGCCAGTAAGGGATTGCGGGCGATTTCCTGTCAAGTTACACGAAAAGTTGGAGCGGGCTACAACCCTTCGCATACCACTGAAACCCTTATTGGCTATACCGCGTGTTACCTGCTGTGTTTCTTTCATTCGTTATAAATTCGACGTATCAAAATACTGTTTTGCAAAGTATGAAATTCGATGATGACGTTCTGTAATTTCTATTTCAGTCCATTGAGTTTTTTCTCTAATCTCAGTATAACTGGAAAGTGCTGTATCTTGAAACAACTCACTTTTCTTTTCAAAGGATTTGTTACTGAATTTACTATTTTGGCTTTGAGTCAGAAGAGCTAAATTACCCGCAAGTTGCAAATAATTCTTTTTAAATTCTTCTGTATAAATTTCATTTTCTGGATTTTGTGGTCTAATATGTTCGATGGTATAGCTATTGTAAAGGTCTCTGTCCAACAATGCTCCAGAACGATTTTTAAGTCTTATACTGTTCTCATACTGCCATAAAACAAATTTGATGGTATTGCGGTTATAATGCCACTTTTCGTTATCAAAATAATTTATGATAATATTCCTAAATCTTTCTCCGTCATTCCAATACCATTTAAAACCTGTTTCAGTAGCATTCTTAATGTCTTGATATAAGTTGTCAACGTTGTAACTAACTTTTGGGTTGAAATATTGCTTGGAATAATGAGGCAGATAGTCTGTACGATAATCACCAAGTTTCAGTTTGAAGCATAGAACTTCTAATAATTTCAAAATCTTTTTAAATGTTTCGCCAGTTACTTCGCCTTTGTAAAAAAGTGTCAGTAAAACCAATTTCCAATTTGCTTCATTACCCACAAAAAAGAGGTTTGCAATGTCTGATTGGTTTTTATTGCTTAAAATACTTTTGGCGCTATGTGTCAACTCGACAAAGTTTTCGAAGAACAACTTTATCCATTGTGTTTTATTATCTTCTTTGTTTAGCTTTTCCTTTATCGCTTCAATGTTACCGCCAATATTGAAAAACAGGTTGCAATAATTATCTAAAATTTCGTTTTCTGTAAAGTATCCTTCAACTGCTTCAATGTATCTGTAAGTTTTAGATATTACACTTTGAATTTCCGCAATATCATTATTTGCTTGAATACTGTTTGTGCTTTGAATATAAATCTGGTGCATTAAATAGGCCTTGATAATTTCAAATCTTGACAAACCTTTACCACGATTATTTTGATATTCAAAAACCTGTGTTGCTTCAACTTTGTTGGTAATATAAAATGTACTGATTACAGCATTTTCTAATGTCTGCTGAATTAGGTTTAAATTTTCGTTTTCAAGTTTAAGTAACTCTGCTTCAAAGAAATTAAATGCTTCAATTATTCTCTTTTGTGAAATTGTTTCGGTGTCATCAATTGCCGATATAAGATGTTTTTGCGTAACTTTTTTGAAAATCACTTGGTCGTCATCAATAGTTTTGAAAACATCAGTCAAATAAATTTCTCGAATGCTATCTGCATTTTCACTTTTTTGAATTCTGACTTTGGCAATTGCTGATAGAAATAGAATTGTTGTTGTAAGCCTCTGCTGTCCGTCAATAATAAAAAGAGTGTTACCGTCTTTTTCGAAAAGGAATTGCCCCAAGTAGTATTTCTTTCCTTTCTGTTCTAAAAGGTCATCCAGAAATTGAGAACATTGTTTGTTTTCCCAACTGAATGCTCTTTGATATGCTGGTATTCTAATACTTTCAGAACTACTAAAAAGTTGCTGAATATTTTCAGCAACTTTATTTTGAATTTCCGTTTCTTCCATTATCAAGCAGACTTTTCGCTAATTTTTTTGCATTTTTTATCATAGGTTCTCAGCCAACTTCCTTCTTTTGTTGTAAAAGTTTGACCCGCAGCAGCTCGAACAACTTTATTACTTGAAGACATTTCTGAAATCTTTTTACATTTTTCATCATAGACTCTAATCCAAGAACCTTCTTCTGTGACAAAGAAATCAGACCCAATACCTACAACTTGTTTGTTGGAGCTTGACATTTCGGATATTTTTTTACTCTTTTCATCGTAAACTCTTATCCATGAACCCTCATTTTGAACATTAGAAATAGCCATAGTAATTATTTTTTGTTTTTGCTTACTCTTTTGGTTTTCAGCTTTCCCGTTATTTTTTTGCAAAGTTAAATTGTCAGTCTGTCAAACTATGTCGTTGTCATTTTGCACGGTCGTTTTTTCTAACATAGCAGGTAACGGACGGTGACAATATGGCCAGTAAGGGATTGCGGGCTATTTCCTATCAAGGTACACGAAAAGTTGAAGCGGGATACAACTCATCGCATACCACTGAAACCCTAATTGGCTATATTGTGTGTTGGTGGCTGGTGTTCTCATTTTGTCTGTCTTTTTAGTAAATA
>JAQVZQ010000314.1 GCA_028708095.1 Dysgonamonadaceae bacterium | reverse complement strand
AAGGTATCATTTTAGGTGAGAAAGCTTATGTAGAAGGTAATATGGAAAGCGATTACATTATCCTTTTCGGTCATATCAAAGGTAATATTAAAAGTAAAGAGATTATACTAAAAGCTGCCGGAACCGTCGAAGGAGATATTACGACTGATGCCCTAGAAATTGAAATGGGATGCAGATATAATGGAAACTTAAAAATTGGCAAAATAGACTCCAGGACAGATCATGACGACAAAAGTTTTGACAGTAAAACGGAGTTGATTATACCAAATACTGAGAAAAGTATTAAAATTTAACGTTAGCAAAAGGTTGGGTTGCTATTCAACGAAAGATAGTTGCAGCAGGAAACTAAATGAGCCTAATAAAAGGTGTTGAAATCACCAATTTAATTAATTATTAATGTACACAATTACTGCTTTTGTTGCATGCAATATGATTAAATGATATATTGCGCGATTTGAAATCTCACATTATCGGGAAAGAGGAATCAGTAAGTAAGGATTTTCAGCCAACAGATAACAAAAGCAGTGATTATTACAAGCACTGCTTTTTTACATAAGCTTTATTATCTCTTACTTCTTCACCTCAACGCCTCTATCTTCAAAAACAGATTTGGCAATATTTAATGCATTGAGTACTCGCGGAAAACCGGTGTAAGGCAATAAATGAATGATTGATGATACTATTTCGTTTGGAGTTATTCCAACAGTTAACCCTGTATTTACGTGCAGCCTTAATTGTGGTTCTAAGCCTTGTGTCACCAATGATGAGATAGTAAGCAGAGTTTTAGTTTTATGATTCAGCTCTTCTCGAGAGTAGATATCACCAAATGCAAACTCAACAATATAGTTTTCCAATTCCGGATCTAAATCCATTAAGTTGTCGAATGTTATGGAGTAAGACGGTTTTTCGGACTTGTCTTCATACTCTCTGATAATTTCCATACCACGCTCAAATCGTTTTGATTTTTTCATTTTATTCTGTTTTTTAATTATTTAAAATAACTCTTTTTTTGTTAGGTTATCGCTAACAGTATAAATGTTCTTATTATAAATGACAACAGGCAGACAATACTTGTTGTTCAAATAAGGTAATTCTCCTTTGTCTCTTCATCGGAGTTTATTATAGATAGATTTGTCTTTATTAATATTCCCTTTTACAATTTTCAACTATTCATGTGAAACACTTTATATCCATTTATTGTTAAGATGGTTCAACTGTTTATGATTTATGAGCTTTTTAAAGAGCAAAAGCATCATTTGGAAGAATAAATAGTGCTTTCTCACGCAAGAAAGGATATATATTAATCACTTTGTAAAGCCATGAAATAATAATGCATTTTGATACAAACCCATATCTTACAACAGTCTTTTTTAAACGAAATGGGCTTCTCCATTAAAATGAGATATCCCATATACCTGCAGCGGTTTCCAATTGCACCAATGCAGCAGCGGTCTTGAAGAGCGTGTCGTAATAATTTTGTTTAATTTCGTTGTAGATGCGTTGCACATCCAGCACCTCCAATAATTTGATACCTAAACAATAATCCCAACATTCATAGCACCTTAAAGTTCGATATTATTATTAATATGTGCATTAAAATAGCATTTTGATACAATAACACAACTATTTGCGCCATATTAATACAAAACTGACCTCACGCAACATATGTTCGACTATTTATTGGCGAGACCACAACTGTTAAATTAATTTTTTTTTATGTTTTTTATTTTTGCTTTTTTGTATTTTCAATTGTTTAATTGTATTCTATAAAATCGTTTTCATATATAAAGATCATTAGTGTACTTTTGTTCTTGTCACTTTTCTCTGCTTTAAATCAAATAAAATACTCATTACTATTTGTTTGTTAATTAATTGTTTTATACCTTTCCGCTTTAATTATGCATATAACCATATTTTTCTTTTAATATATATTTTATTGAAGATATTGTTATATTTTTATGCGATGAAAGCGAAATGCTCTTTTTTCTACACAATGTGTACACAAGAAAAAATGAAACTAACCTAAACGAATTCTTTTAAAATAAATGTAGATAAAAATGTGCTCTAAAATTACAGAAAAATGAAAAATAACAAAATGAACAGAAGAAGATTTATTCATACATCTTCAGCCATTGGGTTAGGGCTAACCTTCGGGTTGCCTGAGGTTATAAGTGCACCCATGTCAACATCAAAGAAACCCGCAATTCTTGGAGGGCAGGCAGCTCGAACTAAAGCTTGGCCAACATGGCCGATATGGGATTCTAAAGAAGATGAAGATAAAATTTTTCAGGCATTGCGAAGTGGTCGTTGGTCTCGTGCAGGATCAATGGATACAGTAGTAGGAGAATTTGAAAAGAAATGGGCAGAAACACTCAATGTAAAGAGATGTTTGGCGACTTCAAATGGTACAAATGCATTGATTATATCTCTTCGTAGACTTGGCATTGGTGCAGGTGACGAGGTAATAACAACTCCCTATACATTTGTTGCCACCATTCAAGCAATTTTACGGGTAGGAGCTATGCCAGTTTTTGTTGATGTAAATCGTGCAACTTTTCAAATAGATGCAGACAAAATTGAAGAGAAAATTACTCCCAACACAGTTGCAATTTTACCAGTACATATTCTTGGACTACCAGCCGATATTGAAAAGGTAATGACCATTGCCAAAAAGCACGATCTACTAGTGCTTGAAGATGCTTGTCAAGCCTGGCAGGCCGAAGTTAGTCACAAGAAAGTGGGTACCATCGGTAATGCAGGATGCTTTAGTTTTCAAAATTCAAAGAACTTACCAATAGGTGAAGGAGGAGCAATTGTAAGTAATGACGAGAGGTTTATGGACCGTTGTTTTTCTGATCATGATAATGGTAGAGCAGTTGGTTATTTGGGACAAAGCGCTGAGTTTAGCGGTGTTGCTCTTGCAGGAACTAACGAGCGAATGACTACTTATCAAGCCGCTATTGGATTGGCACAATTGAAACGTTTGGATGAGCAAAACACTCATCGTGAAGCAAATGCTACATATTTGAAGTCATTGATAAAAGACATACCAGGCATAGTGCCCTACGAATTATCGCCTAATGTTACCAGAGCGGTATTTCATCTATTTCCATTTAGGTTTCTGAAAGAAGGATTCAAAGGGTTAACTCGTGAAGGTTTTATCAAAGCTCTTCGTGCAGAAGGTATTCCCAGTAGTCCAGGATATGGTGCACAGATTGATATGTCTTTTTATAGAGATGCTTTTGAATATAAAAACTATCAAAAAGTATATCCAAAAGAAATGTTGGATCACAAAAACTTTGTTGAACGAAATCATTGTCCCGAAAATGATATTTTGTGCAATGAGGAAGCACTATGGTTTACACAAAACATGCTTTTAGGTACTAAAGGAGATATGGAGCAAATTGCTGATGCAATGAAGAATATCTCTAAATATGCAGAAGAAATAAGTAAACTATAATAGTAAAGTGTTTACTTTCAATATACATATACACTGGGTAATACTCAGTGTATATTTTTTTTAATGGTGTCGCTCTTTATATATACTATTGTTAGAGTAACTTTCATGGTATGGTTCTTTGAATTGTAACTATTAGCTTTGAGTTAAGAGGCACAAGTCGGGATAGATTGCGCCAGCGATGCAATTAACGTGCAAATTATTATCTTTTATCGTCCATGACTAACTTTCTAATGTTACCCACTATTTCAAGGCCTGCAATGGATGTGTTTTCTTCAAATATTATATTTGTTTTTTTATCTGTAACAATTAGTTTAAGTGTAGCATCAATACTTTCTGCGATACGTCTATCCATTGATCCTTTTACTGGAGCTTTCAATAATCCAGATTGGGTGCGATAAGCTTCAATATGATAGTTGAATTTTTTATCTGATATTATAATAATTATTGTATCCGAAATTGATGCTTCCATTACCAAATTTGCATTTGTGTATGTTCCAAAACGTTGGACTGTGCCATTGTGAAGAAAAAAACCCAAAAATCCTGTAAACGATCTCCCCAACCAAGGTATATTGGCTACAGATAACATAAAGGAGGTTTTATCTGAATTGAAGTTGTTTGATTGTAGCCAAACCCATGAAGATGGCATCGATTTTCCCCAGTCTTTCTCAATGTAC
>JAQVZQ010000313.1 GCA_028708095.1 Dysgonamonadaceae bacterium | reverse complement strand
GTAACGATGGAAAAGTCAAGAGAAAGTTCGATATTTCGTTCAAGTTTCAACGAGTTGCAACGATTTATTTCAAATTCATCGTTATATATTCCGGGAACTTAGGTCATAAATACAAAGCTTTAAGGCATCGAAAAATGTACGAAGCATTGGACAATCTAATAGCTACTACTGAAATCTATACACATGTCGATGACAACCAACTTTATGCTGTAAATGCGAATCCTTTAGCTATGATGTTTAGTTGAGCACCATGGCTATTAAACATAATACGGGCTCCAGTATGGTTGTAATAATGGCATTTTATACCCTGAGTTTTCGAATAACCTCAAAAATTTACTCTGCTGGGTTTCCAGATGTTACAGATACCTTTCTACGTTTTTCATTTTCTGTTGCATAACAACACTGTAGCTTTAGATAATCACACAAATCATCCCAACAAACATTAGCATCTTTTAAGGCTGGGGGATATATGCAAATGGTCAACCCTTTCGCAACGAATTCTTCCTGCGCTGTTGATACAAACGAGAATATCGTTTCATGGATTACGTCTTCGATGTTCCCATCTTTCAGACCAGCTCTTCCTGTTCCTATTACCGGAATTGTAATAGGCTCTGAATGGCCTTCTTTTGACAAATAACTCCATAACCCCACAAGTGCTTGCGTTAAACTTTGCATAGTCACATTTTCAGATTTTCCTCTTTTGTTTACATCCGCAATAGCAAGAAAATAATAGTGTGTTTTCCCCTTCGTTATTTTAGAAACTGTACCTATACTGTATCGTTTTCTTTTTGTCTGCGTCCGGTCATTCAATTGGATATACGTATTAGGATACTGTTCATCAAGTGAAACTTGTAATAATTTATCAAGTTCTGCAAAATCAACACCGTAGAATTTCTTTTGAAATTGTCCTTGTACGCTCTTTTCACTGATAAAGTCATCATTCGTAGTTGTATCAAATGTTGTATTTGTTGGAATAACTATAGCCGAGTTTTTTAGCCCAAGTAAATCTGCTATCTTAAGTGTAATTGAATAGTCCTTTTCCCCTAAACGAGAGGAAAACTCCGCTTTTTCTCTATGCACAAGTATCGTAATAATAATTATCACTATGAAAACAGGAATAATATTATTTCTGAGATAATCTAACAAAATTTGACTTCTAAAAACGTTTTGCTCTATCTCACAAACTGTATAAAATGCGCCCAGCAAAGCAAAGGCACAACTGATATATTTAATTGGATTCTTCAAAATGGGCTTGCAATATTGAATATATGGTTTATAAACCAAGCTTTTCATATATATTTTCCTTATAATAATAGGCACCTGTTTTTCCATCAGCGCGATAAGCCGCATCACTTGTTGGCCAATTTTCCAAGGCGAATTGAAGTATTTTTGAATTAAAACTAATGTGCACTGCCAAGTTACCACACATCAATGCGGGGCAAAGGTTATCATCAAGCGAACGTTTTCCGTTCAAATTAACAATGATACACGGAATGTTTCTACTTATTGCTTGATTAATCTCCCAACGAACATATTTGTATAAATACTTCGTATGTTCTCCAACAAGTAAAACAAAAATTTTTGTATTTCTAAAGCGTTCTTGCAGTCCTGCTTTTATAGATTCTTCGCTTTTATCCAGTATTGTGTTGATGTCATGAGCATCGTAGAAGTTAAAGGATGTATTATCGCTTTGCTTCCACGCTTTCATAAGATAATAATACCTTAAGTCGTTATCAGCATCCATGGAGACATATACTTTATTTCTGTAAGCCATATTAAGTCCTCCCTTAACTTATTGTGTTTTAATAATTATTGAATCGCCACACCATTTCCTTTACTATCGCCTACTTCTTTCACGAACTTCTCATAGTTGCTATAACAAAAATCGCACAGAAGCCCCACTGTACGGTTGACTAATTTCTTTTTAATTGAGTGGACAGACATTCGCCTACCGTCGACTAATTATACCAAATATCACCATTAAATACAATGTTATTACCTATGCACTTGCCTAATGTAGGCGGTCAAGTAAAATGTACATTTTTTTTCGCCCCAAGTGTACATAAATTAAGTTAACCTTCTCTCAATTTAATTCCTCTATAGTATTATCAAGCTCTGCCTTAAAAGCGTATACTGTACCATGGAGAGTTGAAATCTCCTTATCAGTTCTTTCTTTGCAGAGTTTGAGAAAATTATCAATTTTAGCGTCCCCTTTTGTATACCCGTACAATCCCATACAGCTTCTTTTGCGCTCATCATACTTCAATATCTGTAAGTATTCAACCCCACCGGATTCTGCGGAGGCATCTACTTTTCTTCCCTCCTTCAGCAATTTCCCCGTGCTTTTAATTACTATAGAATTATTTCAAACTGTGGTGAATATTACATACAAAATGATAGCCACCTATTTGTCCGATAAATAATTTAAATGGTTTAAAAAAGAAATATGATCTTTGATTGAGGAATGCAAAATTTGTCCATTGCCACTCTCAAACCAATATGTTGATATGACTTTTAAAAATATCCCTTGACTCAGTCTCCTCACCCAAGGTTTAACAGCGCATAGAACGTTCCAATAAATATTGCACCAACACATGGACTGTAGTATATGGATTACCCCCACGGCGAATAAGTCTTTGGCTTTCGGCAGCCAGTTCATCTAATCTTTGTTGTGCTCGCCTTATTGCATCTGTACGATATGGAAGTAACCGGGCAGAATAATCCTTCACCTTGTCGTAGCCGGGAAGACGCTGATGCATATCGAGCAGTCTCTCTACCGCATCGCTGTCAGCCAACATGCTGCGCTGGTCGACGA
This sequence comes from Dysgonamonadaceae bacterium, assembly GCA_028708095.1. Classification (GTDB taxonomy): domain Bacteria; phylum Bacteroidota; class Bacteroidia; order Bacteroidales; family Dysgonomonadaceae; genus UBA2632. The sequence goes on along the minus strand of JAQVZQ010000313.1, from coordinate 1,320 downwards.
AGTGGAATAGATACCATAGTTCAAAAGATGGGTTGGAGTATGCAATACGGTAGCCGTGTCTTGCTGCCAGCTGCTCCGCAGCTTGAAGATCTTCATCCGTATTATTGTCCCGGTCAAAGACGCACCAAATTTCATCGCCGTCCCGTTCATCATATCCAAGATGGCTTACTTTGCTTGCTGCATGCTCGACAAGCGCCTTGGCCGCTTGATGCTTCGAGGGAAGCGGCTCAATGGTAATCATGCTATCCCTAGTGCGATAGCTTGTAAAATACTTGATTTCCGTCTTTTCGCCTTCACAAATAATATAAACAACCGGGTTGCGTTTTCGATGCCCACCTGACCGGTCAGCTTCCTGTCTACGCCTCATTATATGTCACCCCCTATGAAAGGTATGGCTCCATATCTACCCTGAAGATAGCCCTTCCGAATGTTCTCATCCTTACGAACAGAAAAATCCCACATAGAGAACATACTTGTGCCAAGTGTATCAGGGTCCTTTTCCGCAAACCATATTTGGTCGCGGCGAAGCAAAGTCAAATCCAGTAAAATAGTATCATGTGTAGTGAATATCAATTGAGCGTGATTCGTATTGATTTCAGAATCCTGCATCATCTCAACCAACCGCTTTGTCAACAAAGGATGCATGCTCGAATCTATCTCATCCACAAAGAGAACACCGCCTTTATCTAGGGCATCGAGCCAGGGACCTATCCGAGAAAAAAACCGCTGCGTACCCAAAGATTCTTGCTCCAAAGGCATGGGAAAGCTCTTGCCGCCTTCTAAATCCTTTGTACGGTGTACCATCAACACGCTGGGCTTTTGGTCATTTTTATATTCCGTCACACCCACGCTGACAATTCCCAGATCGGCATATAAAAGCTCCTGTATGACTCGGTCACGTACAGGATTATCGGTTGTGTTTCCTTTTATAGCCTTTATGGTTGCATCAGGCGTATCATGTGTGTCATGAGACAATAGTTTCTCGGTAAACCAGCGATAGGCAAGCTCGGTCTGAGGCGCATTCCATTCGTTGGATGAGACTAGATAGAGTTTGTTTTCCGGTGTTCGGCCGGCAAGTATCTGCTGTTCCTTTATGTTCTCTGTAAATTTGTACTGGTTCAACTCTCTGGAAAAAATGAGGGCTTCTCTGCCATTTGGCCAGTGATACAGAGACTCAGAAACAATACGTTCACGAGTATAGGAATAGGTGTATTCATACTTAATTCTCTTGTAATAATAGATAACCCCAATCTCTGTTGGCCCCAGAGGTGCATGGTTATCAAATGAAAACGGATGAAATGGTAAGGGTTTGTCTTTAAG
>JAQVZQ010000312.1 GCA_028708095.1 Dysgonamonadaceae bacterium | reverse complement strand
AGGGGTGACGATTGACCAAAAACCATTAAAAGATCATATGGAAGCGATTGGTCATAGAGATGCTTTTTATTATGTATTAGATTTAATAAAAAATAAAGAATCTTTTAATGAATCAACAATCAAAAGAATTCATTCGCTTGTGTTAATAGATAAACCTGATGATCGAGGTGTTTATAGAGAAGTCCCTATTCGTATTAGTGGCTCATTATATACGCCACCACAACCGTACATGGTGGGAAAATTGATGGAAGATTTAATTCTTAATAATCAAAATTGGAAGCAGACAAAACACATTGCAGAAAGAATTGCGCTATTTCATTTAGAATTTGAATCTGTCCATCCCTTTATTGATGGGAATGGAAGGACAGGTAGACTTATTTTAAATCTTATGCTTATGCAACAAGGATATCCACCAATTAATATCAAATTTCAAGACAGAAAAAAGTACTATTCTTGCTTTGAAGATTATCATAAGTCTAATAACGCAACTTCTATGATAAAACTCGTTTCTAAATTGCTTGAAGAAGAAATGAAAAAGTATTTGAAACTTTTTGATTAAGGAGAAAGAATGATAAACAAAACTAATGAGCAACTTTGGGATGAGTTGAAAAAATGGCGGTTATTAAAAGCGGAAGAAAACAAAATTCCACCATATTTTATTTTGCATAATACAACACTTGAAGAAGTTGTCAAACAAAGACCTAAAAGCTTAGATAATTTATTTGCAATATCAGGGTTTGGTGAGAGAAAAATTGAAAAATTTGGTGATGATATTATAAGAATTGTTAATGAAACTACGCCTATGTTGCGGGAAGAGATATATAAAAATATCACATTCATAGATATAGAAGTAGACCGTGCTGGTAAAAAGGTTTTAGATGCAGGTGCTATTACTCAAGAAGGGAAAGAATTTCATGCAAATTCATTATATGCCTTTTCTAATTTTTTGCATAAATCAGATTATATTTGTGGTCACAACATTATCAAACATGATTTAAAACATCTAGAAAAGGAAATGGTGGAATGTGGGGCTAAATACTTTATTGATACGCTTTATTTATCACCAATTCTATTTCCTAAAAAATCTTATCATAATTTATTGAAAGATGACAAGTTAGCCGAAGATGAGCTTAATAACCCCTTAAACGATGCAAAGAAGGCACGCGATTTATTTCATGATGAAATAGCTGCCTATAAAGATTTAGATATAGCATTGCAAAGAATTTATCTTGAATTATTATATGACGAGCCTGAATTCAAGGACTTCTTTTCCTATATTGGAAGCACAAAGGAAAACATAAATCTTTCTGCGTTAATTCGTGAAACTTTTGCGAAGAAGATATGTGAAAACTCTCCAATCGAAAAGCTGGTTGAAAAGTATCCAGTGGAACTTGCCTATGCACTTAGTCAAATTAGTGTCATTAAATATGATTCAATTACTCCGCCATGGGTGTTAAAAAATTATCCGAGAGTTGAAAATGTTTTACATATTTTAAGAAGTAAAAAATGTTCATCATGTGTTTATTGCGATGAGTCATTAGATGAAGTTAAAGCATTAAAAAAGTTTTTTCATTATGATAAATTTAGAAGTTATGATGGGATGCCCCTTCAACAGTCTGCAGCTAAAGCAGCAGTTGATGGCAAATCTTTACTTGCAGTTTTCCCGACAGGTGGAGGGAAATCAATAACTTTTCAACTACCAGCACTTATGGCTGGGGTAAATGAAAAGGGGCTAACTGTAATTATTTCACCTCTCCAATCGTTAATGAAAGATCAAACAGATAATCTTGAAAACCAACACAATATTACAGAAGCTGTGACTATAAACGGATCACTTGATCCGCTTGAACGTGCTAAGGCATTTGAACGTGTTGAATATGGTTCTGCGAGTTTATTATACATTTCACCTGAATCATTGCGTTCAAAATCTATTGAAACTCTTTTGTTAAAAAGAAATGTTGTAAGATTTGTTATTGATGAAGCTCACTGTTTTTCTTCGTGGGGACAGGACTTTAGAGTTGATTACTTATACATAAAAGATTTTATTCGAAATCTTCAAGAAAAAAAGAATATGTCACAGAACATCCCGGTTTCTTGTTTTACGGCTACAGCAAAGCAAAAAGTTATATCTGACATTAAGGCGTATTTCAAAGATAAACTTTCAATTGAACTTGAGTTGTTTAGAGCAAGTGCAACTCGTACAAATTTGCAATATCATATCTTCAATGAAGAAAATAATGATGAAAAATTTTCTAAATTACGTCAACTTATCGTTGATAATGACTGTCCAACAATTGTTTATGTTTCACGTACAAGAAGAACTGAAGACCTTGCGGCTAAACTGACAGAAAGTGGATATCCAGCAAAGCCTTATCATGGGCAAATGGATAAGCAAATGCGCATAACCAATCAAGATGTGTTTATGCGTGGTGAAGTAAAAATAATTGTGGCAACGACTGCATTTGGTATGGGGGTTGATAAAAAGGATGTCGGCATGGTTATCCACTACGATATTTCAGACTCGCTTGAAAACTATGTTCAAGAAGCTGGACGTGCTGGGCGTGATGAAAAAATAAATGCTGATTGCTTCGTTCTTTATAATGATGAAGATTTAAATAAGCATTTTAACATGTTAAATCAAACAAAAGTTTCACAAAAAGAAATTCAACAAGTTTGGAAAGCATTAAAAAAGATGACCACAACAAGGGCTGCAATATCACAATCGGCACTTGAAATTGCAAGAGAATCAGGTTGGGATGATTCAGTGAAAGATATGGAAACTCGAATAAAAACTGCTATTAGTGCCTTAGAGCAATGCGGTTTTATTAAACGAGGTCAAAATATCCCACGAATTTTTGCAGACAGCATTCTTGTTAACAACATGGAGGAAGCTCGAAAAAGAATAGATAATTCTGCACGATTTGATGATAAATCCAGACAAGATGCTATTCGCATAATAAGCAACTTAATTTCTGCAAGAAGCAAAGCAAGAGGAAAAGATGGCGAAGGTGAAACTCGTATTGATTATATGTCAGATATATTGGGTATTGTAAAAGAAGATATAATTAGAGTTATAGGACTATTACGTGAAGAAAAAATACTTGCTGATGCAAAGGATCTTGTAGCCTATATAAAGAAAGGTGAGAAGACTAGTCGCTCAAAACATATCCTTTCGGTGCATAGAAATATAGAAACCTTTCTTGTTGGTTACCTTGATAATAACGAGAAAACATATAATGAAAAAGAAATGAACGAAAATCTTGAGTCGGAATTCCCTGATGCTTTGATACTTCAATTGAGAACAATACTCAATTACTATGCAATAAAGCGCTTTATTAAAAGAACTCAAGAGGATAATAAAAATTATGTGACATTGAAGCCATACTTTCCAATGGATGTAATACAAGCTAAAAGTAACAAAAGATATAGAATTGCAAGCTTTATTATTGATCATTTATATTCAAAGGTTACAGGAAAGTCCGATGGAAATGAGGATGAAGCGGTTGTAGGATTTTCTGTTCTTGAATTGAAAGAGGAATTTGGTCGCAATCTTTTTGGGGAAACCGCAGAACTTGATGAAATTGAAGATACACTATACTATTTGTTAAAAATTGGTGCTATGAAAATTGAAGGTGGCTTTCTAGTTATCTATAACGCAATGCGTATTGAGCGTTTAGAAAAAGATAATAAAGCTCTATACAAAAAAGAGCATTATGCACAACTAGAAGAATTTTATCAAAACAAACGACAACAAATCCATATCGTTGGAGAATATGCCAATCGTATGATTAACGATTACCAAGAAGCAATGGCTTTTGTTGATGATTATTTCGTTATGAACTATGATATTTTTTTGCATAAATATTTCAAAGGAAGGCGAGAGGAAATAACTCGTAATATTACCCCTAAAAAATTCAAGCAACTTTTTGGAGAACTGTCGCCTGCACAATTAAACATTATAAAAGATCAAGATTCAAATTGCATTATTGTTGCGGCAGGCCCAGGCAGCGGAAAAACAAAATTACTTACACACAAACTGGCTTCTCTTTATATGATGGAAGATGTTAAGCACGAACAAATGCTTATGTTGACATTTTCACGTGCGGCTGCAACAGAGTTTAAAAAGCGATTGATGACATTGATTGGCAATGCC
>JAQVZQ010000311.1 GCA_028708095.1 Dysgonamonadaceae bacterium | reverse complement strand
AATGATCGCCCTTATGAAATATTTACGGGTATAGCTGATGAGGATGATGGACTACTTCTTCCTAAAAAAGTAACTTCGGGGACAGTTGTAAAAGCATACGATGAAGAGGGTAATAAACGTTATGACTTTCAATTTAGAAACCGAAGGGGTTATAAAATCACAATTGAGGGGCTTGATAGTATGTTTAATCCTGAATTCTGGAATTATGCAAAACTTTTTTCTGGAGTATTACGATACGGTATGCCCATTGATCAGGTGTTGAAACTTGTTTCGGGCTTGGAACTTGATAACGAAACTATCAATACTTGGAAAAATGGAGTTGAGCGTGCATTAAAAAGATATTTACCTAACGAAACTGAAGCCAATGGTGAAAAGTGTCCTGTGTGTAGTCATGAAACACTTGTTTATCAAGAAGGCTGTTTGACTTGTCGCAATTGTGGTGCATCCAAATGTGGGTAAGTAAATTACCTGTTATTTATTAATGTTGCTCTTGCGAGTTGTTTGTATATAGAAAAGCAATACTTATATTAATAGGTGTTGCTTTTTTAATTTTGGTACATTAAGTTGCTATTTCAATGAGTTTATCTTTTTGATTGATGGAAATGCACAGTTGCGGAATTTAGAATTTTTTATTGCAAAAGAGTGTTGTTTTGAAAAAAATCTGTACTTTAGTATTTTTGACAAATCTTTAATCATTAAATTGTAATTTGAAAGCTGTTGAAATGATGACTAATAGATGATGTATTTCATGGCAATATCTTGAAGTCGGGCACCACAACAATAATTAAGTTATACCTAAAATAAAGAAACTCAGCATACTGTGCAAAGGCACTTAAATAATGAACTACCTTAATCTAAAATAAAAATTTGTTAACCACTTAATTGAACACACATGATAAAAAGTAAAAAACAATTCTGGGAAAGCATCGCTTCAATTATTTTTATTACTACTATCTCTTTCTTTTTATTCACAAACTGCATGACAGAGATTGGTGAAACTATTAAGCCACTACTCACATTTTCAGACGATGTAGGAATTGCATTTGATAAAAATGCAGGTTCTATGTCTATAGAAATAACATGTAATCAAGAATGGAGTATAACTAAAGAAGCAGGTACAGATTGGATAGTTGTTAGTCCAACGAAAGGAAAAGAGGGAATAACAAAACTAACAATTGAAGTGAAAAGTAATGATGGTGAGACCCGCAAAGGCTCATTTACCATAACTTGCTCTACATTACAGAGAACCATTACCATTGTACAGGAAGGGCAAAATGCTTCAATAGTTGAACCAACAACCATCAAGGAAATTCGCTCTATGTATGCTGATATGGAGCAAGCGGAGTGGGTAATTGCAGAACCACTAAAGATAAAAGGTGTTGTTATTTCAGATAGAGTCGGTGGAAACAGGCCGTCTCAAAGAGATGGATTTATTCAAGATAAACTTGGAGATGGGATAGCTTTTCGTGTTACACAATCTTCTCATTCGTTTGATATGGGCGATGAACTTGATATTAATCTTGATGGTGCAAAAATTCTTAATTATGGCGGTGTCTTAATGATTGTTTTTTCTAACAAAGCTGCAAAAATGCTCGCACAAAATGTAGCCGTTGCTCCTAAAGTACTCACCATTGAAGATATTTTGAATGGTTGGTATGATGGCACTCTTGTTAAAATTAAAGATGTGCAGTTTAAAACCTACGAAGAGCTTAACTACTATGAGAAAGGAATTGCTACTAATCGTATATTAGAAGATTGTAATGGTGATAATATAATAGTGAGAACTACAAAATATGCTACTTTCAAAGATAAGCCGTTACCAGCAGGAAAAGGCAATTTATTTGGGATAGTCTCACTGAATAATGGAGTGTGGCAAATAGCTATTCGCAACTTGGATGATCTGAAAGAAATGAGTAATGATGAATCAACTCGCTGCAAGCTTGATGTTCCACCAGTTACGGAAAACTTTATTGTTGCTGATAAAAATGATGTGACTTTTGAAAAAGAAGGTGGAGAAGAAATAATAAAAATAACTGCTAACGTTGATTGGTTAGCAACTACAGATGAGTTTTGGTTGAAAATTGCTCCAGATAGCGGAACGAACGATGGAATACTGACTATTATTGCAAGCAAGAATGAGGGAGCTGAAAGAAAAGCTACCATAACAATTACTGGCGGAGTAATAAACAAAACTGTTCTTATAGTTCAAAAAGCAGCAGAATCGAGTAGTGATGTTGCTACAGACTTGTTTTTCTCTGAATACGTTGAAGGTTCAAGTTATAATAAATATTTAGAAGTGTATAATGGGACAGGAGCAGCAGTAGGTTTATCGGACTATAGAATAGAATTATATTCAAATGGTAACAATGAAGCGAGTAAAACGCAAGAACTTACAGGGGTTTTACAAAATGGAGAGGTAATAGTATTCAAACATTCAAAAGCAATAATTTATGAAGACGAAGCTACTGTATCAACCGTAATAAACTTTAATGGTAATGATGCTATTGCTTTAGTGAAAATATCAACAGATACTTATGTTGATATTATTGGATGTATAGGCCACGATCCTGGTAAAGCATGGATAGATTCAATTGATAAGGATTTAAGCACATTAGATAAAACATTGGTAAGAAAACCATCTATACGCTGTGGTGTTACGGTAAATCCAGTAGAATGTTTCCCAACCTTGAGTACCGAATGGATTTCATATCCAGAGGATACATCAGACTATTTAGGTTGGCACACAATGAAATGAAATATCACTGTTTTTTGCAGACAAGTTCAACAATAATCTGTTATTTTAATAAATCATTGTATTTTTGTATTTATGGATGATACCTTTAAAACAATAGTAAAAGAAGCAGAAGGTTATATTACAGAGCGCAAAAGTAAATTTATTTCTTATATCTTTCCCATAAAGACAGAAGAGGAAACAAAAACTATTTTAGAGGATTATAGAAAGAAATACTACAATGCACATCATGTATGTTGGGCATATATGTTGGGTCCAACACGAGAGGACTTTCGATCGAACGATGATGGAGAGCCCTCCGGAACAGCTGGTCGTCCTATCTTGGGGCAAATAAACTCAAACGAGCTTACCGATGTTTTAATTTTGGTAGTTAGGTACTTTGGAGGCACACAATTGGGAACAGGAGGATTGATTAAAGCCTACAAAGAAGCAGCCGCAGCAGCTATTGAGAATGCTAAAATAGTTACGAAAACCATAGATGACACATATATTTTGCAATTTGAATACCCGTTATTAAATGAGGTAATGCGAATTTTGAATCAACATGATGAAGTGAAATGGACACAAAACTTTACAGAAACTTGCGAAATGGAAATTAATATTCGCCAATCACAATCTCAACAACTCTCGCAACTACTGTCTTCAATCTACGGAGTATCAGTGACTAAGACCGAAAAACAGGCTATAGAATAAATTCATTTAACAACTAATTAGGTTGATTAATCGCAATAGTTGCACAAAATGTGTACTTTTGCCACTTGAAATATTTCATTATAATTCGTTTAGAATAAAATAGAGGAAGCCCATGCAGAAAAATTTGGTGATCGTAGAGTCCCCCGCAAAAGCAAAAACCATAGAGAAGTTCTTAGGCAAAGATTTTCACGTAATGTCAAGTTATGGACATATCCGTGATTTAAAAAAGAAAGACTTTGGTATTGATATAGAAAATGGTTTTACGCCTATATATGAAGTTCCGGCTGACAAGAAAAAAGTAGTCTCGGAATTAAAAGCAGCGGCTAAGAAAGCAGAAGTGGTTTGGCTGGCTTCGGATGAGGACCGTGAAGGGGAGGCCATTTCTTGGCACTTGTACGATGTTCTTGAATTGGATGAAAAGAAAACAAGGCGCATAGTTTTTCATGAGATTACGAAAACTGCAATTTTAGGAGCAATTGAAAATCCACGTCCCATTGACATTAATTTAGTTGATGCACAACAAGCTCGTAGAGTTTTAGACCGTATTGTAGGGTTTGAACTTTCTCCTGTTCTGTGGCGTAAAATAAAGCCTGCACTTTCAGCTGGACGGGTGCAATCGGTTGCAGTTAGACTGATTGTTGAACGTGAACGCGAAATCAGAGAATTTAAAACTGAAGCTGCTTATCGCATCATTGCTGTTTTTACAAAAGAG
>JAQVZQ010000310.1 GCA_028708095.1 Dysgonamonadaceae bacterium | reverse complement strand
ACTAAATTTTGATCTGCTTACACGCAAAACGGCAAAATGTGATGGGAGGAGTTTATTTTCATATAAATCGAAAATGGCTGGGATGAGTTTTCTGTGTGTTATATCACCAGAAGCCCCAAAAATAACCATTAACTGGTTATCAATTTTTTTTGAATTGTTCATTTTAAAATATGTGTAGTTGAGATGCTTACGATAAATTAAAACAACTATTTTGAAGAAAAGTTGTATAATTAAAGGACAAGATACTCAAAATATTTTATATACAGATGATATTGTGATGATAGGGATTAAAAATTAAGCATTTATTTTGTCCTAAATGAAAAATATGAGTATCTTTGCGCCTCAATTTTATTATATAATTAATTATAAACAACATTAGTATGAATAACTACGAGACCGTTTTCATTTTGACTCCCGTTTTGTCTGATGCACAGATGAAGGAAGCGGTAGAAAAGTTCAAAACCCTCCTTACTGACAAAGGAGCCGAGATTATTAACGAAGAAATTTGGGGACTACGCAAATTAGCGTATGCCATCGACAAAAAATCAACAGGTTTTTATTGCATGTTAGAATTTAATGCTGATCCGTCAGTGATTGATAATTTCGAATTGAATTTTCGACGCGATGAGCGCGTTCTTAGATTCTTGACAACCAAGCATGATAAATTCTCATTCGAATATTCGGAAAAGAGACGAAGAAATCGCTCATCAAAAAAAGAAGGACCTGTTAAAGCTGGTTCATCTACCGAAAACAAAGAATCTGGAACAAATTAATTTAAAAAGGAGGAAAAAACAATGGCAAAACAATCAGAAATAAGATATCTTACGCCCGTATCTGTGGACGTAAAAAAGAAAAAATATTGTCGCTTTCAAAAGAACGGAATTAAGTACATTGATTACAAAGATCCTGAATTCTTGAAAAAGTTCTTAAATGAACAAGGTAAAATTTTACCTCGTCGTATTACTGGAACATCACTGAAGTTTCAACGTCGTATTGCACAAGCAGTAAAAAGAGCTCGTCATTTAGCTTTGCTTCCATACGTAACCGATTTAATGAAATAAATAAAGGAGACAAAAACAATGGAAATAATATTAAAAGAAGACATAGTTACCTTAGGGTACAAAGACGATATTGTGAATGTGAAAGAAGGATATGCACGTAATTTTCTTATTCCTCAAGGAAAAGCTATTATAGCATCGCCGTCAGCTAAAAAGGTGTTGGAAGAAAACTTGAGACAACGTGCTCATAAAATTGAGCAAATGAAGAATGATGCTCAGGTGCAAGCTGACAAAATGGAGGGTACAACACTGACTATAGGAGCTAAAACAAGTTCGACAGGAACAATATTCGGTTCAGTTACGAATATTCAGATTGCTGAAGAATTGACTAAAAAAGGTTTTGATATAGATAGAAAGTTTATTATAATCAACGGCCAAGTAAAAGAAATAGGAAGTTATACAGCTACAGTTAAACTTCACAAAGAAATTTCAGTTGAAATTCCTTTTGAAGTTATTGCCGAGTAATCGTAAATAGCTTTATATTGAATAGACCGATTGTCAATAAGAAATTATAGACAATCGGTTTTATGCTTTAGTTGGCATGAGGAATATGATTTTTACTCCAAGTTATCAACAAAAAAGCCATTCTTGTTATTAATTAACATAGAGTTATCCAATTTATTTCTTATTTTGCTGTTCTAAATAAAATTTACAAGTATGGGTAAAATTATTGCATTAGCTAATCAGAAAGGCGGCGTTGGGAAAACAACTACAACCATTAATTTAGCCGCATCATTGGCAGCACTAGAAAAATCGGTTTTAATTGTTGATGCCGATCCACAAGCGAACTCTTCCTCAGGAGTAGGGGTTGATGTGAAAAAAACTCAGAGTACCTTATACGAAGGTTTGATTGGCGAGAAAACGATCTCTGATATAATAATACAAACTAAGTTTGATAAAATTGATATCGTTCCCTCACACATCAATTTGGTAGGAGCTGAATTAGAAATGGTTCAGTTGCCAAATAGAGAAAATAAACTCAGAGAGTTTTTAAGTGATGTGAAAAACAAATATGATTTTATACTAATTGACTGTTCTCCATCGTTAGGTATTATTACTGTCAATGCATTAACGGCTGCTGACTCTGTAATTATTCCGGTACAATGTGAGTATTTCGCACTTGAAGGTTTGAGTAAATTGCTGAATACAATAAAAATAATTAAATCAAAACTTAATCAAGCGTTAGAAATTGAGGGATTTGTATTGACCATGTATGATTCTAGATTACGCTTACACAATCAAATATATGAAGATGTGCAACATCATTTTCAAGAACTAGTATTTACTTCAGTTATTCACAGAAATATAACATTAAGTGAATCTCAGAGCCATGCTCTACCTGCTCTTATGTATGATGCAGGTTCGCGTGGTGCACTCAATCATATGCAATTGGCAAAGGAACTAATTGAAAAAAATGAATAACTTTGCAGTTTACTTTTAGGAAAACAACAAAATGTCAAAGAAAAAAGCTTTAGGTAGAGGATTAAATGCACTTATTACGATGGACGACAATGAAACAAAAGGGTCGTCGTATATCAGTGAAATATCTCTTGATAAAATTAACCCAAACCCAGATCAGCCACGTGCAGACTTTGAGGATGAACCTATGGATGAATTGGCATCGTCAATTCGAAAAATAGGCGTTATACAACCTATTACCCTTCGCGAGTTGCCTAACGGGGAGTTTCAAATCATTGCAGGAGAGAGGCGTTACAGGGCGTCACTAATGGCCAACCAGGTAACTATACCAGCATATGTAAAGACTGTGGATGATGAGGATGTAATGGAGATGGCTTTAGTTGAAAACATTCAGCGTGAAGACTTAAATGCAATTGAAATTGCACTTGCATATCAAAAACTTATTGACTCACAGTCTTTAACTCAAGAGCAGTTGAGTGAAAGGATTGGCAAGAAACGGGCAACCATTGCTAACTACATGCGCTTACTGAAACTACCTGCTGTAGTGCAGATGGGTATCAAAGATAAAAAAATTGATATGGGACATGCACGAGCTTTGGTTGCAATTCCCAATCCCGTAGTACAACTTAACCTATATAATAGAATTATTAAAGAAAGTTTGTCTGTAAGAAAAGTTGAGGCTATAGTTAAAGATGAAATTGCAGAAAGCAATAAAAGTAATAAATCTTCAAAAGCGGTAGCAAAACCATCTGATGAATTTGAGGCACTCAAGATTCACTTATCTCGTTTTTTTAATACACCCGTTGAGTTTAAATACTCCAAAACTGGAAAAGGAAAAATAACCATACCTTTTAAATCAACTCAAGAGTTAGAACGTATTATTGGTATTTTCGACATAATTAAAAAATAATTTACAGCTAAGTATGAGGCTACTTGCAGTTAGAATTACATATTGCTTAATTTTGTTGAATATCATTAATGGATACTCTCAGGAAATTATTAAGCAACAAAATGATTCTCTACCTAGTATAATTGCAGACAGTATAATTCAAGTTGTCGATACGGTGCCACAATTTAAGCAGCCTTCACCTTCTGATACTGTTCAAATGAAGCACCTTATTGCTAAAAATGACACTGCAACCATGCCTTTAAACTTAGAGGTGAAAACATTTAAACCAAATCCTACAAAAGCCATTATATATTCAGCCATATTCCCTGGTATGGGACAAATTTACAACAAGAAATATTGGAAGTTGCCAATTGTATATGGAGGCTTTATTGGTTTTTCGTATGCTATTTCTTGGAATGGAAGATACTACACCGATTATTCGAACGGTTACAAAGATATTATGGATGATGACCAGACTACTGATAGATGGAAAAACTTTCTTCCTTATGGAATGGATCCAGAGTCGGTTGATAAAGAGTGGTTAAAAGATGTATTGAAACGTCGCAAAGATTTTTATCGACGCTTTCGCGATTTAAGTATTATAGGAACAGTTGGCATGTATGCTCTTTGTATTATAGATGCATATGTTGACGCACAGTTATTTGATTATTCCGTATTAGAAATGGCAAGATAATGTTTTCTTCAGATGGAACTTATGAATTAACCTATGTCCAATATCCGGAAGCATTAGACAGTACAGCCGAAGATAACGTACCTTTACCAGATGATTTTCTA
>JAQVZQ010000309.1 GCA_028708095.1 Dysgonamonadaceae bacterium | reverse complement strand
ACTAACCATAGAAGGACGACCTGGTATAGTATTTTCCACAAATCCTTTTTTAGAAGGATTGAATAAAAAATATACACCTGTTGATTTTCTCTATTCAGGACATCTGAAATATTCTTTTAGTTTTCGTCCCGATACTTATGTCAACAAAATTTACCGTGGAGTTTATCAAGGAATAGGGTTAGCGCAATATTCTTTTAATAACAGAGAAGAAATAGGAAATCCCACAGCTATTTACCTATTTCAAGGTGCAACAATTGCACAAATCTCTCGCCGGATTTCCTTAAACTATGAATGGAATTTTGGAATTTCGGGAGGATGGAAACCTTACGATAAAGAAACCAATTCTTTCAATGGAATGATGGGGTCAAAACTGAATGCCTACATGAATACAAATTTTTATTTTAAGCAACAGCTGTCCCATAAGTTTGATCTGATATATGGACTTACCCTCACTCATTTCTCAAACGGTAACACCAAATTCCCAAATGCGGGATTGAATGCCAGTGATTTGAAAATTGGGTTGACATACAACTTCAACAGACAAGAGGATAATATTCTAAAAACATTGGCAATGCGGAAACTTCAAGTGAGTAAGTTTCCTCGACACATCAGTACCGATGTAGTGTTATTCGGATCGTGGCGTCACAAAGGCATTGTGTTCAATGCTGAGCCGTTGTCGTCGCCAGAGAGATATAGTGTAATGGGTTTCAACATTAATCCCATGTATAACATGAATTACAGTTTGCGTGTTGGCTTGTCACTGGATGGAGTTTATGATAGTAGTGCTAACATATATACCGAAGATTATATTATTGGAATGGGTGATAAGAATCCAGGGTACACTTTCTATAAACCCTCCCTTAAAAAGCAACTGGCTTTGGGTGTGTCAGCAAGAGGAGAATATGTGATGCCCTATTTCACGGTCGGTGTGGGTATTGGCATTAATGCTTTGCATGGTGGTGGCGATCTTAATGGACTGTATCAATTACTGGCACTAAAAATAGAAGTTACCCGCAACTCTTTTATCCATATTGGATATAACTTACAGAACTTCAAAACACCCAATTATTTGATGTTGGGTATCGGGTATAGGTTTGGTAATAAGTATCCGTGCTTTTATAGGTAAAAAAATAATCCAAACGAATGACTTCGCTTGGATTATAACAGATTATAAGCACTCCTTTAAATACATTACTTCATTTCATGATTTCAGAAGTAAATTAGCATCTGTTTTGTTTAAAAGTAGAATTTAAAAGTGTAATAAAAAAAAGAGGGTTAATAACTAGAACCCGCAAATACGCTAAAACCTAACATTCCAACAAAAGCTGCAAGTATTAATCCTATAACAAAATAGACTCCGACAATAACAAGCAAGCTTACCAGAAAATAACTCATTGATTTATCCTCAGAAACGTTAGTCATAGGTTTGAAACCTAAATATAAAATATAGAGACTATATAAGCCTCCTAAAAAAGTAAAGACTGCTAATGGTGGAAAGATATTAAGAATACCTGCCAATAAAATTGCCGTGTAAGAGAATCCAACCAATTTAACTGCCTTGTCAAGACTAACTGTTGTATTGAAAGTAGGAGCTAATTTATGAATTACAAAACCTGAAAGATACACTCCTACTAATATAGAAACGATTGACACAATGGCTTGCATCAATCCGCCTGAAACTGATTGAACCCTGTAACCTAATACACGATAGCCAATAAGTCCTACACCTATAAATATGGCAACGGCTGAGATGAGAGCCAGTGGCAATACATAAGTCATTACATGCTGTTGAGCTGTGTTTGTGTTTTCTTTTGCAACTTCCCATTCTAATTTTGGGTTTACAATAAACTGTTTTGCTGTATTTACAATATCATTCATGATTATTTATTTTATGATTATACTTCAATGTTTAAAATTTAATGTTCTCAATTTTCTTTAAAAAACTTAGCGTGCTTCTCCTCTATTTGTTTCATGCGTTCTTCAAATCGTTTCATAACAGATTCGAGTGCCAAAGTTTCATCCTCATTAAGGTCCTCTTTAAAGAAATCTAATTTATTATGATAATCGCCCCACTTTGATATCATATCTAAGGATTTAAAACCTACTTCAGCACTCACCTTCATAAATTTTATTTTATCCATCATTCCCATGTTATCTACGTCTTTATTTTCAAAGCCTCTAAAGTCGGTCAATACTTGATCGATAAGTATAGCATAATCATCGGCAATTTGATTCATGTCATGGATATAAGCTACAACCTCAGGCTTATCCTTAAGCGATGCTGGGATTTCCACATCAAGCTTTCCAAGTTTGTTGTCAGCAGCTGTTTGTTTTTTATCACCTCCACACGAATATAATAGTATTGTGAAAGTAAATAAAGTTAAGACAAAAATTGAACTCTTGTTCTTCATATTTAATAATTTTAAATTGTTTGTTTTACAGTGAAATATCTATGACAACAAAACTACTCTCTAAAATAAAAATCTACTATAACTATCATCTCAAAAAGTTGTAAAATGAATCTTTTCGTTATTCTTCTTGAATAATTACAAAATGAAGACATGAAATAATGTAACAATTTAGTCTATAACGGTCTTGTCAGCATGAAGTTTTTTCCGATAAACAGCAGGAGGTACTTTGAAAACCTCTTTAAATGATTTTGAAAAATAAGATGCATCTGTGAAGCCAGAAGAATAACATACATCGGTCACATTAAGGTTTTCATTTTTCAATAACTGTGATGCAAGCTTCACACGATGAACTCGTATAAATTCAGAAACAGACATGTCGACAGTAGCTTTCAGTTTGCGATAAAGTTGAGCCCTACTCATTGCAGCAACTTCACAAAACTGATCGACACCAAAATCAGGATTAGTTATTTCGTTTTCAATTACATGTTTCAATGTTTTGGCAAAAGTATCTTCTCCACCAGATATTAATAAATCGAATGGTTTAATAATAAATTCCTGACGATATTTTTGGCTCAATACATTGCGAACATCGATTAAGTTTTTCACCTTCTGCTTCAAGATGTTTGCCCCGAAAGGTTTAGTGACATAATCATCAGCTTTGTTTTTCAATCCAGCGAGCAAATCTCTCTCTTCATTTAAAGCAGTTAATATAATAATTGGAATATGGTTTGTTGCGGGATCAGTTTTTAGTGTATCGCAAAGTTCTAAACCATCTATTTTTGGCATCATTATATCGGTTATAATTATGTCAGGTATGTGTTCGAGAGCAGCATTTATGCCTTCCTCTCCATCCTTTGCTTCAATAGTTCTGTATCCATCTTTGAAAGAATCTAACATATAATCCCTCAAATCATCATTGTCCTCCACAATTAGAAGAAGGGGTTTATCTGATAACAAAAATTCATCTGTCTCAATATTTTTTTCTTCTGTGGCAATCGATTTAGCAGATCCTTCACGAATGGCATAAAATCTATCTACATTTAATTTATCAAGAGCAACATCTTCTGAGGTATACTGAGGGTCATGCTCCAATGATGGAAAGACAACTGTAAACTCAATTTCATTGTCTGCATTATAATCTACTGTCAGTTTAGCATCATAAAGGGTGCAAAGCTCTTTGACCAACGAAAGTCCAATACCTGTTCCACTATAATGAGATGGACCATTAGTATAGAACCTATCAAACAACTTAGCCAGCTCATCGGATGTTAACCTCTTACTTGTGTTGGCTACCTTAACTACGTATGTGTTATTTAATTTCTTTCCTGTTAAAGATATATTGCCATTTACGTCAGTAAACTTCAAGGCATTTGACAATAGATTCGTAACAATAATTTCAATGATATGTAAATCTATCCAATCTTCACCGCTTTCGTCAATGTCTATCTGATAATTAAGAGACTTTTCATTAGTAATGTGCATGAAGAAATTGCCAATTCCTTTTAGTGCTAAAGATATATCAGCATATTGTGGGTTAATTTTAAAATTGCCAGAGTCAACCCTCGATAAACTCAACAGCTGATCAACTAAAAACAGGAGTCGTTCAGAATTGCGAAGCATAACCCTTGCATCTCTTTCTAAATCACTGGGCAAATCACTTTCAAGCCATTTTTCAAGAGGTCCTTTGATGAGTGTGAGGGGGGTTCGAAACTCATGAGAGATATTACCGAAGAACTTTGATTTAATTTCGTTTATCTTTTTAAGCTCATTGCTTACTTTCAGCTTATTGTTA
>JAQVZQ010000308.1 GCA_028708095.1 Dysgonamonadaceae bacterium | reverse complement strand
CCATGTTGTTCGATATAGGTGTGTATCTAGTAGTAGTGGGTGTAGTGCTGAATATTACGTTTGTTTTAAAAAGGAATTTATAAAATGGATATTTTATTATCTATATTGGTTGGACTTTTATATGCTGCAGGCCTTTACATGTTGCTGAACAAAGGAATGACAAAAATGATTATTGGTATAATGGTGCTTGGTTATGCTTCCAATATGTTTATTTTTATTGTTGCCCGACTTACCCGTGGATTGCCTGCGTTTATCAAATCTGGTGATAGTGTGATGATGTCGGACTATGCTGACCCAGTTCCTCAAGCATTCATACTAACAGCCATTGTAATAGGTTTCGGGATTCAGGCTTTTGCCATTGTATTGCTTCGTCAGGTTTATATGCAAACTGGCACTGACAATATGGACGAACTCAATTTAACCGACAAACTCGACGATTAATATGGGGAATTACCAATTTATTATATCATCGGTATTATTGTTGCCATTGTTAGCCGCAATTATAAATTTGTTTTTCTGGGGAAAACCCAATGTGCAGCGAGTTTTTGGTGGCTTCTCTGTTTTAGCCCATCTATCAATGTCTGCTTTGTTGCTTCATTCAATTTCAAGCAATGGGTTCCTTATTCTCAACGTTGGAGGTTGGCTTCACGGTTACGGTATTATGCTGGCTGTCGATTACCTCTCTGCTGGAATGATTGCGCTCACTTCATTTGTGTCAGTTTTGTCATGGTTTTATTCCTCTCGATGGTTCAAAACCAAAAAGGTGGGCTATCTGTTTAATGTTGTCTTTTTTACATTGCAACTGGGTATTAACGGTGCATTTATGGCTGCTGATCTGTTTAACTTATATGTGTGGTTTGAGGTTATGTTGGTAAGCTCTTTTGTACTATTAACCTTGGGTGGAGAAAGATTTCAGCTCGAAGGCTCAATGAAATATGTAGCCATCAATGTATTTTCGTCAACCATATTTCTGGCTGGTATAGGGATGGTTTATGGTTTAACCGGAACCGTTAATATGGCTGCTGCAGGCTTGGCACTTGATGCAATTTCCAATCAGACGCTACCAATGATTGCAGCCGCTTTCTTTTTAGTAAGTTTTGGAATAAAAGCTGCCATTTTTCCCTTGTTTTTTTGGTTGCCTGCATCGTATCATACTCCTCCCATTGGTATTTCATCATTTCTAATTGCACTGATGACTAAAGTTGGTGTTTATACTTTAATTCGCTTTTTTACTGTTGTTTTTCCACTTGATGGAACAATATTAAAGCCTGTGATAATGATCCTTTCAGGACTCACAATGGTCGTGGGTGTGTTTGGTGCGGCTGCTCAAAACGATTTTCGTAAAATTTTATCGTTTCATATTGTATCACAAATTGGTTATATGCTCATGGGTTTGGCTATTGGAACGCCACTAGCTATTGCGGGAGCATTGTTTTTTATTCTTCACAACGTGTTGGTTAAAACCAATTTGTTTTTCATTAGTGGACTGGTTGGTCGTGTTGCTGGAACCAATAGTTTGAAAAAACTAGGAGGCATATTTGCCCAATTTCCACTTATTGCTTTGGTGTTTGCTATTTCGGCATTTTCGCTAACAGGTGTGCCTCCTCTTACTGGTTTCTGGGGTAAGTATATGTTGGCAAAGGCAGGTTTAGTTTCGGGTGATTGGGTTATAGTTGTCATATCGTTAATTGTGAGTTTGATAACACTCTTTTCGATGACAAAAATATGGAATCAGGTCTTTTGGAAACCTTTGCCCGAAGGAGTTGTTTTACAACAAACATCAATTAAAGCAGCATACACTGCATATAAATCAATGTTTTGGGTGATAGGCGTACTCACCATTGCTATTTTAGTTGTAAGTTTTTTACCAAATAATTTTATTGAATTTACCGAAAAGGCTGCCAATGTAGTAGTTGAACGTAATGAGTATATCAATTTAATTTTAAACCGATAGAAAAAGAATTATGATACGATTGTTAAGATGGTTGGGAATAATTGCCCTTATTGTAACATTGGCAACACACATGATGTGTGGCGATTCTATTTCGTTGGAAAGGTATATAGCTATATACTTTGGTGTTAGCATAATAGGTTGGCTAACATCATTTATATATGCACGCAAAACTTTTTTTCAAGTAGTGTACTTGGCTGAACTTATTGTCTTTTTCTTGTGGGAGCTTATAAAAGCAAATTTTGAAGTAGCATACGAAGTTGTTACACCCTCTCACAACATGACTTCTGGCATTATAGCTGTACCGCTTGACACAAAAACTGATCTCGAAATCACTATTTTTTCATCGTTGGTTACACTTACTCCAGGCACGCTAAGTATTGATGTGTCAGCCGATAAATCTCATCTTTTTGTGCATACTATGTATATCGAAAATGGTGATACAGTTGCTTTGGTCAATGAATTGAAAAATGGATTTGAACGAAAAGTAATTCGTGTTTTCGAATAAACAAAAAATTATTATGAGCTTAATTAATATCATTCTTTCGGTAGTTATTGTTGTGTTAGCAGCCAGTGTAATACTTGTGCTATACCGTTTTATAAAAGGGCCTACTTTGCCCGACCGAGTTACTGCTATAGACCTCATTACAACCATTGTAATTGCTATAATTGTAGTGTTCTCTATTATATGGAAGTCGCCAAATTTTTTTGATGTGGCAATGGTTTTGTCACTCATCTCTTTTTTAGGCTCTGTGTCGTTTGCGTTTTACCTAACAAAAAGAAACAAATGATGTCCTTTCACGATATTTTCAGCATATTCTTAATCATAGTAGGAACATCCCTAATGCTGATCTCCTCCATTGGTATCATTCGCCTCCCCGATTTTTATTTGCGAATGTCGGCAATAACCAAAGCGGCAACTTTAGGTTTGTTTTTGTTGCTCATAGGTTTGTCCATTTACTTCAATAATCTTGGTTTAACTGTTAAATCAATTGTTATTATCTTACTGATATTATTAACCAATCCTGTTGGTGCTCATGCTATTGCTCGTGCAGCTTATATGGTGGGCACAAAGCTATGGGAGGGAAATACTATTGATGAACTAAAAGATATGACCGACCGCAAAAATGAACTTGAAAAGCTGTTTGAAGAATCGCCTCAAGATCACGTAGTCATTAATGAACTGGCAGGATTATATAAAAAACTGCCTGAAGCTCAAGGTGGAAACATGGAAAAGGCGAAGAGGATGGAGGAGTTATTATAATGAATTAATTGTTATCGTTGGATTGTTAGGAATGCTGGCTGGTTTTTGATTTGTGTCAAGAATAACAAGCAGGTAAATTTTTAGTGTGCTAATTTTTATTTTTCACCAATAGCATGGTTGGATATCCACCTTCATGCCAAAACACCAATATAGTTTGATGCTATATGGGTGTTTATTATTTTTCAAAAGAAATAACTAATGTTGTTCCCAATTATTTTCAAGTTTTGTTTTTAGTTCATCAATCTCTATATCTAAAAGTTTCATCTTTCTGATAAGTGTGGGAACTTCTTTTTCAACAAATTCTTTTTTGTATATTTCCTTTACAATCTTTTTTGCTTCTGGAGCAATAAAAGAGCCCACACCACGTTTATCATAAATCACCTCTATCGATTTCAGATATTCAAAGCTACGCATAACTGTATTAGGATTAACACCCAGTAGGGTGCCCATCTCACGAATTGATGGAACTCGGTCATCTTTCCCGTATTCGTTATTTAAAATCTTTTCGCAGATAGCATCTGATATCTGCAAATAAATTGGTTTATGGTCTTCGAAATTCATATTAATAGCGTTTGTTTTTTAAAATGAAGTAAGATGAAATCATAAGGCCTATTGGTATAAGTATTGTTATAAATATCTGGTTGAGTTGAAAAAAGACTTCAAGAAGATTGTCGTTGCGATTGAATTCAAACATACCTCTATGATTTACTGAAATAACTTCCAAACCACTTACAAATAAACCATTTCTTGCTGCTATAGTAACACCTATCACCATAAACACTATAATTGCAATGCCTATTATCATATAAGCTCCAATGGTTTTTAGTATCTTATGTCTACTAAAAAGAAGATTGAAGAAAAATATAATTTGCATGTAAAGATTAAGATAGAGTAGATTTCTCCAATCTGTAAATAATGTTTTGAATTCTGTTATTACATATCCATTGAAATATTTTGGAAAAATAAGAGCAATAAGACTATCCATTGCTCC
>JAQVZQ010000307.1 GCA_028708095.1 Dysgonamonadaceae bacterium | reverse complement strand
TACCTGATTTATTTGAAAAATGCGCCTGGGAAAAGTTTGAAAATGATAATTTAATTGATTTTTATGAAATAACAAAAAAAAATAAGAACGAAAGAGAGATTTTCGGAATTACGAATAATTTAATATCGCGATTCAAAATAAATAGTGAATATGTCTTTGCATATAAAAATGTTGAATATGATTTACAACCCTCAGATTTTGATGATATTGAAGAAGCAATATCCGAAAATTACGGTCGCATATCTTGGGAAAAAAAGTTAACAGATAAAAAGCAAAAGATAATTTATGCGGTTGCTAAGCATTATCAAAATTTTTTCAGAACATCAAAAAGAGACTACTTTATAATACCCAAAATGAGAGATTCATTTAAAACTTATTTAGCTAGTAACTTTTTGACTTTCAACTGCTCAAACAATCATATTAATCAAGATGATTCAAGTTTGAAGTGTGAATGCAATGGTTGTAAAAAACTTAATAAGATTTATCATCATTCGCAAATTCAGGTTTATAAACCCTCTTCTCCTGAGAAAATACTAAGAAATGGATGTGTGTTTTATGTGAGTTTATTACAAAGCCCAGTTGTTGGTGCTATAAAGAATCCCATGGCCATGCGAGTTATGCATACATTACGTAAGCAAGTTAACAATTTGATAATTGAGGGCATAATTGACGAAGACACAAATGTTGTTGTTGAGGTAGCAAGAGATTTAAATGATGCTAATAAACGATGGGCAATTAGTGCCTATCAAGGCGAGAGAGAAAACGAGAATAAAGAGTTTGAAGCAGCAATAACAGAATTACTCAAAGATCCCGATTTTACAGGAAAGGCAGATCCAAATAATAAAAATGATATAGATAAAGTAAGACTTTGGATTGAATTGGCTAATGGAAAAGTTAAAAGAGAATCAATTCCGAAATATTATGAAAGCTATAAACAAGATTCTGTAAAAAAATATCGATTGTGGAAAGAACAAAACTTCACATGTGTTTATACAGGATTACCAATAAAATTATCAGATCTATTTTCAGAAAATAAGATAGAAATTGAGCATACTGTCCCCAGGAGTATTTCATTTGATAACTCAATGGCTAATCTTACAGTCTGTTATTCTCATTATAACAGAGAGGTTAAAAAGAACAAAATACCTGCAGAGTTAGATGATTATCAATTGATCCTTTCTCGAATTCAACCCTGGGTAGATAAGGTGGAGAATCTTAAAGATAATATCGAGCATTGGAGAGGTCAATCTAAAAGTGCACAAGATAAAGAACGAAAAGATTTCTGCATCCGTCAACGTCATATGTGGCAAATGGAGTTAAATTATTGGCGAAATAAAGTAGCGAGATTTACTATGAGTGAAGTAACTGCTGGCTTCAAAAATAGCCAACTAGTTGACACACGTTTAATATCAAAGTATGCATTTCATTATTTAAAATCAGTTTTTAATAGAGTTGATGTTCAAAAAGGAACAGTAACTTCTGATTTTAGAAAAATGTTGGGAGTGCAAAGTATTAATGATAACAAGGATAGAAATAAACATTCTCATCATGCAATAGACGCTGCAGTATTAACATTAATACCAAGTTCAGCCAAAAGAGATAAAATGCTAAAGCTTTATTATGAAATAGAAGAAGCAAAAGTCTTATGGAGAAATGCTGAAGAACACAAGTTTCAATTAGAAAATGAAATTAGTGGTTGTAATTTTGGTTCAGTTTCTGGTATAAGTAGTTTTATTGAAAATAATATTATAGTAAATCATTTGTCAAAAGATCAAACTCTTACACCAGCTGTAAAAAAACACCGTGCAAGAGGGAAGATCGTCCCACAAAGAAGTGTAGAGGGTAAAGTTATTTTAGAGAAAAAGAAAAAAGGTAAACTTGTTCCAAAAGCAAAGTTTATTCAAACGGGAGACTCTATTAGAGGTAAATTACACGATGAAACATTTTATGGTGCAATTACACAGGGTAAAAAGGATGTAAAAGGTTCTTTAATTCGTGATGAAAATGGGCAAATAATTTCAAATAAAGAGATAATCTATGTAATTCGCAAAGAGTTGAAGTATAAAAAGAATCCTAACGACACTGGCTTTAAAGCATGGAGTGATTTGGAGAAAGTAATTGTTGACAAAAGTTTATTCAAAATTATGAGGAATCAATTTTCTAATAACACTAATTTTAAAGATGCATGTGAAAAAGGTATTTGGATGATTGATAGAAATGGGAATAAAGTTAATAAAATTAGAAGAGTTAGATGTATAGCAAAAATAAATCCCATTCAGATAAGAAAACAAACCTATCTGTCAAAAAAAGAGTATAAGCGATACTATTATGCAAAAAATGGCGAGAATTTATATTATGCTTTGTATTGGAATGGGCGAGTTAACAATAAGAAAACTTATGCCTATATAAGTTTGATGGATTTATCTAACATGCATAGAAATACAAATGGAACAGAAATAGAAAACAATTTTGAACCATTTAAAAAGATTGGAAAAGGTAGAAATATTATGGAAGCACCTATTTATGATATTTTAAAAAATGGTTCGCGTTTACTTGTTTTTAAAGAAGATGAATTGTCAAACAAGTCGCAGACTTTATCAGTTGAAGATTATAAAGAATTATTATCTCAACTTGATCCTAAAGATTTAAATAAGAGACTTTATATTTTCAAACGATTATTTCCAGATGATGGGCGTATCCAATTAAAGTTTCATTTAGATTCGCGTGATGATAAACAATTATTAGCTGATTTTCCTAATGATGGAAAGAAGGGCAGTAATGGATTTTCAGAAGTTAACTTAAAAAACCCTTATCCGAAGCTACTATTAAGCCTAAAGAATATTTTCTTTTTAAGAGAATATAAAGATTTTATTATAGAATCAGGAGAAATTAAAATTTTATGATTAAAAAGACCCTCAACTTTGGCAATCCTGCTTACCTGTCATTGAAAAATAGTCAGCTATTAATACGGTTACCCGAAGTAGAAAAGAATAAAACATTGCCTGAAAGTTTTAAAAAAGAAGCTGTCAGAACAATACCTATTGAGGATATTGGGGTGGTGGTATTAGATAATAGCCAGATTACACTAACGCATGGATTGATGGCAAAATTATTAGAAAACAATTGCGCCTTAATTACTTGCAATAGTAAACGGATGCCTTACGGATTGATGCTTCCATTGGTGGGAAACAGTACGCAAACGGAGCGATACAGGCATCAGATTGAAGCTTCATTGCCACTGAAGAAACAGTTGTGGCAACAGACTGTGATGGAAAAGATTAATAATCAAGCCCATCTACTGTCTGCTACTACGGGTGCAGTAGTAAAGAATATGCGTAAGTGGCAAATGGATGTGAAGAGTGGCGACCCTGACAACTATGAGGCACGAGCAGCAGTATATTACTGGGCAAATATTTTTCCAACAATTGATGGATTTGTTAGAAACAGAGATGGTGTTCCTCCCAACAATTTGCTTAACTATGGATATGCTGTCTTGCGTGCTGTTGTTGCTCGTTCGTTAGTAGCCAGTGGTTTGTTGCCCACATTGGGCATTCATCATCGCAATAAATACAATGCTTACTGCTTGGCAGACGATGTGATGGAACCTTACCGACCATTTGTAGATAAATTGGTGATTGAGATAATGCAAAGCTCATCAGATATATCAGAGATAACCAAAGATCACAAAGGTGAGTTATTGAATATTCCTGTTTTGGATGTAGTTATTAATAACAAAAAAAGCCCATTGATGATTGCTGTGCAACAAACAACAGCATCGTTGGCACAATGTTATTTGGGTGAAGTTCGTAAAATAAAGTATCCTTCGTTCGATTAATCATGCAACGGTTTAATCAATATAGAGTTATGTGGGTGTTTGTCTTTTTCGATTTGCCAACAGAAACCAAGAAAGAGATTAGAAATTACTCTATCTTTCGCAAAAAATTATTGAATGATGGTTTCACCATGTTTCAATTCTCTATTTATCTGAGACATTGTGCCAGCAGAGAAAATGCACAAGTACACATTAATAGGGTTAAAAATAACTTGCCGCCAAAAGGGCATGTGGGAGTGCTGTGTGTAACCGATAAGCAATTTGGAAACATGGAGTTGTTTATCGGTAAAAAAGAAGAGAAAGTGCAAACGCCTTATCAGCAATTGGAGTTGTTTTAGATACTCGCATTAAAACTGAAAGATGAATACAAATAAAAATCCCGCTTGTATAGC